>URYA01000124.1 GCA_900551975.1 uncultured Collinsella sp.
CGGACCAGGCGCCGGCGTGGGCTCGGGCTGCACGGGCTCCACAGGCGTTGCCGCGGCAGCCTCGTCCTCGGCGATATAGACCAGACAATCCTTGAGCTCATTGCGGTAGCGGTTCTTCCAGCCCTCATGATACTGGGGCTGACTCGAAAACTTAGTGGCGACATTGTTGACCACACTATTGGAAAGCGCCGTCACAAACTCGCGGTCGGACATATCGTTGGAAAGATTCGCCCAGCGGAAAAAGTCCCTGCAGCCACCGGTGCCGCACATGTTGGTAATGCTCCACACCATGCCCTTGACGCAATCGGCGCGGCCTGAAATATCAATACCCAGGCCGCTCTTGAGCCACGCCTCGGTCACCGCATAGTACGAGTTGTACGCATAGGCATCTTGAAGTGCTGAGAACTCAACAGGATCGGTGTTATACGCACCTTGGAAGGCATCCTGAGCGATATGGCCCAACTCGGTGAGCTGGCCGTTCTCGTACATGGCATTGCTCGTGTTGGAAATCTCGCTGCCGCGATCAATCGCATCCTTGAGCATGCTGTATTTTTCGGGGCTGTAGTTGTAGACCTGCTTCATAAACGGAATGAGCGACCAACGACGGTCGAACTGGTAATAGCCCAGCGCGTTGTAGCCGTCACCATACGAAAAGCCCTGGTTATAGTTGCCATGGCTCTCGTACTTGGTAAAGTACTTCATCTCAGGAGTCACGTTGACAAACGAAACGCCCTGGACCGACCTCAGCACGCCCGAGAAGGACTGCTGGGTGTAGAGACCCTTATCGATATCGGTGGCATCCGAGGCAACGCCCGGCGTGGGCTCCTCGGCAGCAGCGGGTGCCGGCGCGGAAACGGCGCCAAACGAAAGCGCCAGCGTCAGGCCCGCGACAATAGCAGAATGCTTGGGCTGCATAAGATCCTCCCTGCATTGGTGTAGTTAAAGTTCAGTTTGCAAAGATAAAAATAAGTATTGCAGCTCGCCCGTTGTTACACAACAACCCCTCGGTAAACGGCAACAACCCTCCGCGAATTCTTAAGGAATTAGACAAACTGGTCGTCGGGCGCCAACAGAAGCTCGCCGTAACGTTTCGTCAGCCCGTCTCTCAACTGACAGAAAGCGGGAATATAGACGTTCAAGATGCGCTGAATCAAATCTTGAGCGAGCTTGTTGTCGTAGATATGGACGTTCGTATTGCGGTCTCTGAGCATATCCAGCCAGGCTGCCTCATCAATAAAGTCGTAGAATCGGTAGGACTCCTTCAAGATGGCACGAGGAGACCCCGACGCGGCAAGCGTGGCGCCCTCATACTCGAGCAGACGCTTAAGGAGCTTCCAGCTCAGTTCAAATTGAAGATTGAACTTATTAATCAATCCACTCTGAACAAAATCATTGTTGAGATCCTGATTGGGCGCATCCTCAAGATTCGCCAAGGCGCTGGCAAAGTTCTCATATTTTTTCATACAGAATCACACCATCCCTGGCAATTTCATCGAGCAATTGCTGCGATAAGGGCTCATCGAGATTGACGACATCTACATCTAAAAGAGTATCAAGATGTTCCTCGATCAAATATGAGAAACGGCCGAAATCCCGGCAACCTGCTACGGCGATGTCAATATCGCTCTTGGGCAAGTTGTCGCCTCGAGCACGAGAACCAAACAACACGACCGTCTCGGCGTCACATTCCCGAGCAAAAACTTCGATTTGCTTATACACCTTGTCGAGAGATGCCATTTGCAGCCCTACAGCTTAATGTCAAAGTTGATCTCGGGGACGGCGGCCAGGTCGGCCAACGTCACGCCGTCGACGTACTTTTCGATCACGTCATCCAGACCACGCCAAAACTTGACGGTCGAGCAAAGATCGCTGCGGGTGCAGCTGTTGTCGATGCCGTCGCACGCCACGGGCGCTGTGCTGCCCTCGACAGCGCGCAGGATGTCGCCAGCACGCACCTCGGCCGGGTCCTTGGCCATCATGTAGCCGCCGCCCTTACCGCGCACGCTCTTAAGCAAGCCAGCCTTCATAAGCGGACGCACCAGCTGCTCCAAATACTTTTGCGAGATATGCTCGCGGTCGGCAACCTCGCGCAGAGCAATCTTGCCCTCGGCGTCACCGAGCGCCGCGATATAGATCATCAGCCGGAGGGCATAGCGGCCCTTAGAAGAAATGAGCATACCTACCCTCCCATCGCATCTGGGACAACATAACCAGGTTTGTTTGTCCCAAATTTAAAGTAAGTGGGACAAACACAACAGGTTATATTGTCCCAGAATTTGAAAAGTCGAGTGGATTAGTCGGGTTTTCCCTTGACTAACGCCGAACCCATAGTAACTTTATTCCGAGAAGATTCCTAGGGTTTAGTACACCTATGAGTACACCATATACAGAGAGGGACAGCATGAGCGCAAATCCGCTGCTTTCCATCGAAGGTCTGACCGCCTCCGTGGACGAGAAGACCATCCTCCACAACGTCAACCTCAACGTCGCCGCCGGCGAGACCCACGTGCTGATGGGACCCAACGGCGCCGGCAAGTCCACCCTCGGACACCTGGTCATGGGCGACCCCGTTTACACGGTCAACGACGGCCGCATCGTCTTTGACGGCCAGGACATCAGCGAGCTCACCACCGACAAGCGCTCGCGCGCCGGCCTGTTCCTGAGCTTCCAGGCTCCGGTCGAGATCCCGGGCGTGCCGCTGTCGAGCTTTTTGCGTGCCAGCATCGCCGGCCGTCCCGGCCTGGAGATGAAGGGCAAGGAATTCCGCCGTCGCGTCAAGGAGCTCGCGGCCGAACTCAACATGGACACTGCCTACCTCAACCGCGAGCTGGGCGTGGGCTTCTCGGGCGGCGAGAAAAAGAAGGTCGAAATGCTCCAGCTTCTGCTGCTGCAGCCCAAGCTCGCCATCCTGGACGAAACCGACTCGGGCCTGGACGTCGACGCCCTGTCCACCGTCAGCCACGGCATGGACGCGTACCGCAAGAGTTGCGACGGCTCCATGCTCATCATCACGCACAACACGCGCATTTTGGAGCACCTGGACGTCGACCGCGTCCACGTTATGGTCAAGGGCCACATCGTGCGCGAGGACGACGCCTCGCTCATCCCCTGGATCGACAAGAACGGCTTTGAGACCTTCGAGCGCGAGGCCGCCGAGCAGCGCGCCCAGGCCGAGTCTGCCGCTGCCGAGCAGCAGGCGTAAAGGGGCGACGCAATGACCAAGAACCGCACCGAGGTCGCGGACATCGACCGCAGCCTCTACGACTTCACCTATGGCGAGGAGGGATTCGAGCGCCTCGACGCCGGCATCACGCCCGACATCGTGCGCGAGATCAGCGCCAAGAAGGACGAGCCGCAGTGGATGCTCGACCTGCGCCTCAAGTCCCTCGAGATCTTCAACCGCTTCCCCGATCCGACGTGGGGCCCCTCCATCGAGGGCCTAGACATGGACAACATCGTCACCTACGTCAAGCCCAACACCGATCAAAAGCACGACTGGGAGTCGGTGCCCGACGACATCAAGAACACCTTTGAGCGCCTGGGTATCCCCGATGCCGAGCGCAGCTACCTTGCGGGCGTCGGCGCGCAGTACGACTCCGAGCTGGTCTACCACAACATGCAGGACACCGCGTCCAAGATGGGCATCGTCTACTCCGGCATCGAGGAGGCCCTGCACGACCCGCAGTGGGAGCCACTCATCCACGAGAAGTTTATGACGCTAATCCCGCCCACCGACCACAAGTTTGCGGCCCTGCACGGCGCCGTGTGGTCGGGCGGCTCGTTTGTCTACGTGCCCAAGGGCACCAAGCTCGATTTTCCGCTGCAGAGCTACTTCCGCCTCAACGCCAAGGGCGCCGGCCAGTTTGAGCACACGCTCATCATCGTCGAGGACGATGCCGACCTGCACTTTATCGAGGGTTGCTCGGCGCCCAAGTACAACGTGGCCAACCTCCACGCCGGCGCTGTCGAGCTCTTTGTGGGTAAGCGTGCGCACCTGCGCTACTCGACCATCGAGAACTGGTCGAAGAATATGTACAACCTGAACACCAAACGCGCTGTAGTGGAGGAAGGCGGTGTGATTGAATGGGTATCCGGCTCCTTCGGTTCCCATGTTTCCTACCTCTACCCGATGAGCGTGTTGAACGGCGAGGGCGCACGATCCGAGTTCACCGGAATCACATTCGCGGGCAAAGGACAGAACCTCGATACCGGATGTAAGGTCGTCCACAACGCACCGAAAACTTCTTCCTATGTAAATACGAGATCGATCTCCAAGGACGGCGGGATCAGCACCTTCCGAAGCTCCGTTGTCGTATCCGCAAAGGCAAAGGGCAGCAAATCCGCTGTCTCCTGTCAGTCCCTGATGCTGGATGATATTTCCCGTTCAGATACTATTCCGGCTATGGATATCCGTACAAAGGATGCAGATGTGGGACATGAGGCAAAGATCGGCAAGATCAGCGACGATGCAGTGTTCTATCTGATGTCCAGAGGAATTTCAGAGGAAGATGCAAGAGCCATGATCGTAAGCGGATTTGCAGACAATGTATCCAAGGAACTGCCTCTTGAATATGCAGTGGAAATGAACAATCTGATCCGCCTTGAGATGAAAGGCAGTATTGGCTGATCGCGGAAGGGAGGTTGAATGATATGGAAAAAAGTATGAATATGACAATTAACAGGCTTCCGGCAATCACTTGGAACCGGCTTAAAATGAATGAAGCATTTGTACCGGATGTAAAAATTCCTGTTGCAGGAACCTATGAAGAACAGCTTGGCAAACACGCAGGTATAAATTTAGGCAGTGGCCTTGAGCTTCATCAGGCAGATGAGAATGAGAAGCAGCTCTTTGACAGTATAGAAACAGCCCTTGGAAAAGACATGGATAAGCTGGGCGAAAATTTCCCGGTGGAAGTGATCAAGTGCACAGATGAGAAAAATCCGGAGGCTGGCAGCCAGGCAATTTTTAATCTCACCTCAGACGGACGCTATGGCAGATATTTCCTTTATGTAAAAGCAAATACCAGGATGAACGCAGCCGTTTTCTGTACCTCAAAGGAAAACGAAACAGAGCCCTTCTTCCTTCAGCTGAAAATTTTCGCGGAGGAGAACGCTCATCTGGATCTGACCGTTGTGCAGACCATGGACAAAAAAACAAAAGTATTTTCCGATATCGGCGGTATTCTGGGCATAAACGCTTCCGTAGATCTGGTGAAGATGGAGCTGGGCGGAAAAGAAGTCTACTCTGGTGCCTACATGGATCTGAAGGAAGATTCCAGTTCCTTTAAAGCCCACATCG
>URYA01000125.1 GCA_900551975.1 uncultured Collinsella sp.
CTGCTGTTGGTCGATATCGGCATCGTGGCCATCGCGGCCTTTTTGTATGGCCCGCGTGTCGGTCTGTATTGCGTGCTCGGTCTGTTTGCCAAGACGCTTGTGGTCGACAAGGCCATCGAGAGCATTCATCTTCGTAAGGTCTGCACGGTCATTTGTTCCGAGCCCCTTAAGGTCGAGGAGTTTATCGTCAAGCATCTCAACCGCACGGCGACCATTAGCCGCGGCTACGGTGCCTTCTCGGGCAAGTGCGTGACGGTGATCATGAGCGTGCTGAGCCGTCGCGAGGCCGTGCAACTGCGCCGCTATGCGCGCGAAGTCGATCCGGGTGCCTTTATCACGATCGTTGACAGCTCCGAGATCGTCGGCAAGGGCTTCCGCGGAACGAACTAGCGCAGACGTATTCAACGAACCGCCTGCTGGCGCCGTGCACCTTGCAAATCGGTCATCTTTGAGTATTTGACCCCACATTGGGCAATAATGATGCTAAAGACATCGTTTGCGATCCAAGTGATTCGTTCAAGATACGAAGGGATGATTCTATGTTCTGCTCGCAGTGTGGCGCCCCCATGGGCGATAACGACAAGTTCTGCGGCGTGTGTGGTGCTCCTAATGCCGGTGCCGCTGGCCCCGCTCCCCAGGGACAGCCTCAGTCCCAGCAGTTTGTTCCGCAGCCGCCCGTGGCGAATGCGCCAAAGGGCTGTGTGGCTCAGGCGTTCCAAGATATGACCAAGACTCCGGGCGTGCTTCAGCGTGTATGCCAAATCGCGTTTTTGCCGGCGCTGATTTGCGTTGTGTCGGTGCTCGTGTTGTTTATTCCCGTTATTGGCGGCATTGCGGCTGCCATCGGCTTTTTGGCAGCTTGCATTGCGAGTGTGTGCGGTTCCGGCTTTGGTATTGAGTGGGGTCGCGATCTGTCGCTCAAGGTTGATGACGGTATGGATCGTCCACTCATGCGTTCCACGTCGTTTGGCCTCGGAGTCTTTTCGAGCGTTATCTCGGTCGTGCTCGAGGTTATCGCTGCCATTCCCGTTATCGGTGTAGTGCTTTCGCTGGTGGAGAGCGTGGTAATTGGCGCCGCGGGCTCGTATTCGTATTACGGCTCTTATGCACTCGAGGCAGCGCTGTTCGGCTCGCTTGGCCTGCTTGTCCTGGCTATGATTGCCACGGCGGTCTTGGGGGTCTTCTTTAAGATGTTCGCCGACATCGCCGTGATGCACTTTGCGGTGACCGGTCGTGTCGAGAGCGCGTTTTCGCTCGATAAGGTCTGGGCGGCCTTTAAGCACAACAAGACCAAACTGTTCTGCGCTTCGTTCCTTCCCGAGTTTTTGACGGGTCTGGTCGCCAACGTTGTCACCTGGATCCTGACGCTCGTCTTTGGCACCATTGCCTCTGTCGGTATGTATAGCTACTACTACCGTCCTTCGGCTATTGAGGCGCTTGTTACCGGCGGTGGCATCACGCTCGTATTGTTCTTGGTGCTGACGGCGTTTGTCACGGTATTCCTCACGGTCTTTGGCAAGATGCTCAAGCACCGTGCCGTTGGCTATTGGGCTGCACGTTATGCAAGTGAGTGGGCCGACGAGGACAAGGACGACGTCCTGACTTTTGTATTGCCCTTCGAGAAGAAGTTCGCTCCTTCGGGTTACAGCGCTCCGGATGTCGCACCCGCGCCTGCACCCGAGCCTGCACCCGAGCAGGTGCCTGAGCCTGAGTCAGCACCTGTGCCTGAGCCTGAACCGGCACCTGCACCTGAGCCGGCGTCCGAGTCAAGCTCCGACGAGGACCCTCAGGACGAGTAGACCTGCCGCCTACCATTTGGGGACGGGGTAGAAATGGTAAAAATAGCGCTTGATAAATGAGCGGGGGCGGACGTGTCGAAACGTCCGCCCCCGCTTTGATATCGCGATGTGGCTATGACTGCGAGATGGCCGCGAATCGACTACTCGTCGTGCTTCTCCTCGCGGCGTGCAGCAGCGCGTGCGTCGTGGATGCCCTTGATCGCGGCATGGCGAGCCGTTCGGGCATCATGGATGGCGTCGCGAGCCTCGGCGGTCGTCGCCTTGGCAGAGCGCAACTTGGCGGCCAGGTCGGGGTTGGTTTCGGCGACCGCGGTAATCGCGGGGCCGTCGAGCTCCTCTTGCGTGGGCTCGGCCAAAAAGTCGATAGCATACTGGGCGGCCACCATGGAGCCCTTTGCCAGCACGGTCTCGTCAATCTTGTAAAAGCAGGAATGCTGGGCGTACGTGGCGCCAATCTTGGGGTTGCGCGTACCTACAAAGGCGAGTACGCCCGGTACGCGGCGCAGGTACTCCGAAAAATCCTCGCCCGAAAGCGTGCCGCGGTAATGGCCTTGACCGGTGGGACCCAGGCATTTGATTACAGCCTGACGACAACGCTCGCTCGAGGCGGCGTCGTTTTCGACCTTGTAGTTGGCGATGGTGTAGTCGGTGAGCTCTGCCTCGGCGCCCAAGGCGGCCGCGGTATGCTCCACGATGCGGCGCATAAGCTCCGGCATTTCCTCGTGGGTCGAATCCCCGTAGGTGCGCACCGTACCGGCGAGGTAGGCCGTGCCGGCGATAACATTGCGCGCGGTGCCGCCGTGCAGCTCGCCGACGGTGATGACAGCCGGCTCATAGGGGCTGATCTCGCGCGAAACGATGGTCTGCAGGGCATTGACGATCTCGGCGGCCACCATGACGGCGTCGTGGCCGCGTTGGGGCATGGCGCCATGGCACGAGGTGCCGCGGACATCAATGCGGAACCAGTCGGTATTGGCCATGCGCGGACCGGGCTCGCAGCTTACGGTGCCGGCGTCAACCTCACTCCAGATGTGCGCGGCGTAGGCGCCATCGACGCCGTCGAGCACGCCCGTGCCGATCATGAGTTTCGCGCCCTGGCCGTTTTCCTCACTGGGCTGGAAGACGATGCGGACCTCGCCGTGGATGTCGTCGGTCATATGGCGCAGAATCTGCAACGTGCCGAGCATCATGGCGATGTGGCAGTCATGGCCGCAGGCGTGCATGCAGCCCTCGTTGACGCTGGCGAACTCCTCGCCGGTCTGTTCGGTGACGGGCAGAGCGTCGATATCCGCACGCAGCAGGATACGGCGGCGCGGCGTGCCGTCCTCGCGATAGGCATCCGGCGCGGTACCGCGAAGCGTTGCCACCAAGCCGGTCTTGAGCGGACGCTCGTAGGGGATATTCATGGCGTCGAGCTGGTTGGCGATGTCAGAAGTCGTGCGCTCCTCGGCGAGGCTCAGCTCCGGGTGCTTATGGAAGTGGCGGCGCTGCTTGATGATATAGGGTTCAAACTCGGTAGCGATATCTTGGATGGCTGCGGTGACGTCGTCAGCCGCGCGAGCCTCGGTCGCCGCCATAATCTGCTGTGCCTTGGTCTTCGTCATGGTCGATTTGCTCCTTGCTGGGTTGATCGCAAAATCGTACAGGCTCTCTTCAGTATGCCACCTGCCGCTAGGGCTGGTAAAGTTGCCGTTTGCCGCTTGGGGTTTTGTTACAAGGGCGGGGGAGTACACTCGGGGGTGTTGAATTTCCTGCCAGAGATGGGGATGCCCATGCAACATATCGATCGGATTATCCGCTCCAAGAACGTCTTTACCGCGCAAGACGGCATCGATACCGCCCGCGAGCTGGCGATTGCCATCGCAGGCGACCGTATCGTCGCAGTCGGTGCGCCCGATGACGTGATCGCCGCCGTTCCCGCCGCCACGTCGGTTATCGATTACGGCGAGCAGTTTGTCTGCCCCGGTTTCCATGACGCTCATCTGCACTTCTTCCATACCTCGGTCGGCTCCTCGCCGTACATGCTCATGGATATGGGCACGTCCGAGGCTGCGCTGGTGCAGCACGCGCTCGAGTTTTCCCGGGACCTGCCCGACGACGCTTGGGTTGTGACGCAGGGCTGGCGCGACTACCGTTGGGACCCGCCCGAGCATCCTACCAAGGCGTCGCTCGATGCGGCATTCCCCGATCGTCCCTGCGTTATGTATTCGGGCGACGGGCATACGCTTTGGCTCAACAGCCGCGCACTCGAGGCACTTGGCGTTACACGCGACAGCGAGCCACCGGCGGGCGGCAGCTACGACAAGGATGCAAACGGCGAGCTCACGGGCATTGCTCACGAGGCGGCTGCCATGCAGCTGCTACCGCGCTGCCTTGAGTGGCTGGGCGAGGATCGCATCGCAAGCGCTTACGCCGATCAAATGAGGCGGATGGCCGAGCAGGGCATCACCTCGATATGCGATATGTCGCTCATGCCCATGCCGGGCTGCGACTTTATCCGCGACGACGTCTACGACAAACTGCAGGCAGCCGGCAAACTGGGCATCCGAGCCCATCTATTCCCCACACTGCTGGATGACCAATCGCGCTTGGAAGAACTCCAGACCCGCTACGCGAACAACGCGCTGCTCTCGGCGCCTGGTTTTAAGCAGTTCTTCGATGGCGTGTCGAGCGAACACACGGCATATCTCACCGAGCCCTATACCAATCCGCGCTTCCCGGGCGACCAGGGCCGTCTGACGGTTCCCGCCGAGCGCATGCGCAAGCTGGTTCTGGCGGCTGCGGAGCGTGGCCACACTGTGCGTATTCACGTCATCGGCGACGGTGCCATCCATGCCGCGCTCGATATCTTTGAGGAGGCCGCCGACCTGTACGGCCTGCCCCAGCACGGTCATAACACGCTCGAGCATCTGGAGAACCTCTTGCCCGAGGACATCGATCGTCTACGCAAGCTTAACGTCGTTGCCTCGAGCCAGCCCTGTCACATTACACTCGACCCGGGCGGTCCCGAGCGCGACCTGGGCTTGGAGCGCAGCCGCATCATGTGGCCGTTTGCGACCTATAAGCAGCGCGGCATTCGCCAAGCCTTCGGTACTGACAGCCCTATCACGCCCGTTACCAGCATGAACGTGCTCTACACGGCTATCACGCGCCAGGACCCCAAAAGCCACTGGCCCGAGGGCGGCTGGTTGCCGAGCGAGCGCATCGATGCAGCAACGGCCCTGCGCAACTACACTCTGGGCAGCGCCTACGCGGCAGGCGACGAGCAAAACCTCGGCAGCTTGGAGCCAGGCAAATACGCCGACCTGGTAGTCCTGGACCAAAACCCGCTCACCGTTGACCCCCAAGAGCTCCAGGTCACCAAGGTTCAGGCCACCTATCTGGCAGGTAACTTAATCTACGAGCGCTAACCCCACATCCCACCCCTCAGTTGCGGTGAAATAGTCCCTAAAATCGGCCTTCAAGCCCAAAAACAGGAACTATTCCACCGC
>URYA01000126.1 GCA_900551975.1 uncultured Collinsella sp.
TATGCCGATATGCTCGTCATCGTGGACGAGGGCCGCATCCGCTTCGCCGATGCGCCGGACGCGGTGCTGGCCCACTCCGAGGAGCTGCTGGCGCTCGGTGTGAACGTGCCGCGCTCGACGACGCTTATGAACGCGCTTTCCGCCCAGGGTCTGTACGCCGGTTCCACGGTGCGCAACGTGGCCGGGGCCGCGGCGGCGCTGAAGGAGGTGCTCGCATGATCGAGTTCAAGAACGTCTCGGCGTCCTACGTCGGCGAGCTGGCGGTGCTCGCCGACGTGAGCTTCACGGTGAACGATGGCGACTTCGTGGCCTTTGTCGGCACCAACGGGGCGGGGAAGTCCACCACGATGCGCCTGGTAAACGGTCTGTTGAAGCCGTCTTCGGGCCAGGTCCTCATCGATGGCGTGCCCACCACGCAGCTGCGCACCAGCCAACTTGCCGCGAAGGTCGGCTTCCTGTTCCAAAACCCCGATCGCCAGATCTGCAAGGACACCGTGCTCGACGAGGTCGCCTTTGGCTTGGAACTGGACGGCATGGACCGCGCCGAGGCTCTGCGTCGCGCCCAGCTGGTCATCGACCGCTTTGGTCTGCCCGCCGACGAGGCACCGTTCTCGCTTTCGCGCGGCCAGCGACAAATGGTGGCGCTTGCCTCCGTCGTAGTGGTTGAGCCCAAGATCGTCGTGCTCGACGAGCCCACGAGCGGCCTTGATTACCGCGAGTGCATGACTGTCATGGAAACGGTGCGCACCATGGCCGAGCGTGGTTGCGCCGTTATCATGGTCTGCCACGATATGGAAGTCGTCTCGGATTTTGCCGAGCGCATTGTGGTAATGGCCGACGGTCGCATCCTCGACCGCGGCCGCACGCACGAGCTATTCTCGAACATCGATCTCATGCGGCGTGCCTACGTGGAGCCTCCCCAGGTTATTGAACTCTCGCGCCGTCTGGCATCTTCCGTCTCGCCCGCTTTTGCGCAGGTGAGCGAGGTCACCGATGTCGTTCGAATTACCAAGGAGATGGTCCACCGTGGTTAACGTCATCGACTACATGCCGGGCGATACGCTGCTGCATCGCCTGAATCCCGTCGTCAAACTGGGCCTCGCCGCCGCCATCATCGTCGGCATCTTCTTGTCCGACACCTACGTGGCGCTGCTGGGCTTTTTGGCACTCACCCTTGCACTGGGTGCCTACGCCGGCGTCGTCGACCGTCTGTTCTCGCTGCTCAAGTTGCTGATTCCGCTCGCGCTAATCATGCTGGTGCTCCAGCTGGCCTTTATGCGCGATGGCAACGTAGTATGGGGCTTTATCACCGACACGGGCCTCATCACGGGATCGAAGGCCTGCCTGCGCCTGCTGGGTGTGGCGTTACCACTCATCCTCATGCTCATGGTGACCAAGCTCAACGACCTTGCCAACGCCTGCGTCGAGGTGCTGCACGTACCGTATCGCTATGCCTTCACCTTTACCACGGCGCTGCGCTTTGTGCCGGTGTTTGGTCAGGAGATGAACGCCATCATGGAGGCGCAGACCGCACGCGGCGTCGAGTACGACACCAAGAACCCCATCAAGAAGCTTAAGCTCATGCTGCCACTGTGCGTGCCACTGCTCATCTCGAGCGTGGGCAAGACCGATGCCACAGCCTTGGCGGCAGAACAGCGCGGCTTCTATCTGCGTACGCGCGCCAGCTCGTACAAGCGCTACCCCATCAAGGGTCTGGACATCGCCGTGCTCATCGTCAGCATCGCCCTCATCGCCATCGGCTTCCTGTTCTAGTTCACCACCGACAGCAACCGCCCAACGCAAAAGGCCTCAGCTCGCACCAAACGAGCCGAGGCCTTTACTGTTTCACAGATAAAACCTACCAAAATTAACCTGTCCCTTTTTGGCGGGTCGGAAGCTAGAGGCGGTAGGGGGCGCCGCTGCGGATGATGGATTCGCGCACCAGGACGTCCATGGCGTCGAGGGTGATCTCAGGCATCTCTCGGTACTTCTGCAGCACCGAGAGCTCGGTGCAGGCCAGAATGACGCGGTCGCAGCCGCTACGGGCGAACTCCCACATCACGCGGTCGAACTTATCCATATCGGGCTCACGTCCGGCCTTCACATCATCGTAGATAAGCGACATCACATCGTTCTGACGTTTCTCGCTGGGATAGACGACCTCAACACCCGCAGCCTTACATTCGCGGCCGTAGACGCCCGCGCCCACGGTGCCATCGGTGCCCATGATGCCGATCTTATGCACCGGCTCGGCCGGCATACTCAGGTTGGGGTCGAACTCGCACTCCCCCATCACCGCACCCGCAAGGGCATAGCGCACCGACTCACGCGGCATGTGGATAATCGGCACCTTCGTAAACGACTGGATCTGGTCGTAGAAGTAGTGCGACGTGTTGCAGGGAATGGCAATGTGTGCACAGCCCAGCGACTCGAGTGCCTGGGCGCACTCTTTCATGGTCGCCAGCAGCTTGGCATGCTCGCCGGTCTTAATGGCCAACGTGCGGTCGGGCATGGTCGACTTGGAGAGTACCACCATGTCGATATGTTCCTGATCGCAGGCAGCAGCCGTATGACGCACCACCTGGTCGTAGTAATACGACGTGGCCTCGGCGCCCATGCCGCCGATAACTCCCAGCTTTTCCATCGCCGCCTCCTTGGTGACGCTTGCGCAATTGCGCGTATCATACCCGCGCCCGCCCGATGCAAACCGGACGGGCGCCGCGCTCATCTACTTGTAATACGTCTTGAACAGCTTAAAGTGGCGCAGCTTGGTGTGCCACATGCGCAGCCAGCGGTTAAAGACAAAGTCGCCCTTCATAAACGAAGGGTCGGCGCCCTTGCCTTCCTTGTCCAGGCGATGCACCTTAGCGCGCAGCTCGGGATCCTTGACGTACTTGTCGACGACGCCCATGGGGACGACCATCCACAGCGCCTCGTCCTGCGCCGTCACAAACTCCGGCTCAAACGGGCGGTTGAACACATACTCGTCCACCACATACTTGGCAACGTTAAAGCCACTGTTAGTGACATAGTAGTTGCTGCGGCCCTGGCGCGTGTTGAAATCGAAGAACTTAAACGAGCCGTCGCGCTCGTCGTACTTAACGTCAAAGTTGGAATAGCCCACAAAGTGAAGGTCCTCGAGTAGCTTGCGCACGCCGCCCATGAGCTCGTCATTGGGCTCGGTGATGATACAGGCGTGGTTGCCGACGCCGTGAGGCTGATGCTCCTCGAGCAGCACATGGCCCAGGCACATCATGCGCACCTTGCCGTTGCGGTCGGAATAGCTGGTGAGCACGCGCATGTACTCGTCGTTACCGGGCACGCGATCCTGCAAGATCAGGTCGTCGGTGTAGCCGCTGGCATATGAATCGCGAATGACCTGTTCCAGCTCGGCGCGGTCGGCAATCTCATAGGCCTTCTTCTGGCCCTCGAACTCGTGCTGCCACCACATGATGCCGTCAGAAGGCTTCAGAATCATCGGGTAGGGAAAATCGATCTGGTCGAGCACTTCGGCAGGCGCCTCGCCTTGGGCGTTCAGCATCGCCATGGTGAAGGTAAAGGTATGCGGATAAGGCACGCCATGCTTCTCGCACAGCTCGTAGAAGATCTCCTTCTTCTGGCACTGCTCGAGCATGCTGTAGGGCGCGTAGGGAGCGACGATGTTATCCGCCAACTCATGGGCATCCTTGGCCTGAGCCACGAGGGCAACGTAGTTGTCGCCACAGCCCACAAGGACAATCGTCTTATCGGCATGCGCTTGGGCAATGCCGTTGACGGTTTTGAGCATCACGGGCATGGTGTCGATATCCACGTTGGGCGTGTAGTCGATAATCTGGCTGCGGTACGCGGGACCCGTCTGGTACTTGCCAAAGACCAGACTCTTGACCTGGTACTCCTCATAGAAGGCGCGCGCCACCGAATAGGCGTTGATGTCGCCACCGAGCAGCACGGGAATGAACTCGCGCTCTGTAAATTGCAATGCCATGGAAACTTCCTATCATGAACTGCCCACACAACGGGCGGTCTTTGCGCAACTGATTTATTCTAGCGTGCCAAGCCGCCGGCGCCCAAAGCTCCACCGTATCTATGGCAATCGACGCAATCGTCCAGCACGAAGGCGGCGCTCACCGTTGTATGACAATGGGCAATGAACCTACCATTGTTGTAGGATTCAACATGTTGCCCGCCCCGTCGAAAGGTGCACCGTGCCCCAGGCTCATCCGATCAACAACCCCATCATTGACGCCGCCAAGCGCGAACTTGCGGATCGTGCCCGGACGGCAGCTCCCCTACGCACCGCAAACGATGCTTACAACGGGCCTGCTCGTATCGTCTCAATCAACACGTCGGAGCACAAAGGCACTCGCAAGTCGCCCGTCGCCGATGGACGCGACACCGTCATCGAGCAATTTGGCCTCGCTACCGATGCGCACGCCGGACATTGGCACCGCCAGGTCTCTTTTTTAGCCGCGGAGTCCATCCAGACGGCGCAGGCACGCGGGCTCGACGTACACGAGGGTGACTTTGGAGAGAACTTCACAACCCGGGGCATCAACCTGCTCTCGCTCCCCTTGGGCACGCAGCTCAAGCTTGGCAGCGAGGTGCTTGTCGAAATCAGTCAGATCGGCAAGGTCTGCCACACACGCTGTGCCATCTACTATCTCGCCGGCGACTGCATCTTTCCCCACGAGGGCGTTTTCGGCGTGGTACTAAAGGGCGGAGAGGTCCATATCGGCGACGATATCCAGGTAGTCAAACTCGGCGACGGCGCCTGTTCGTTCACCCCCGCCGAGGCGCTCGAAGAGATTGAGCAGGCTCGCCAGGAGGGCACGCTGTAGTTGTAAAACCCCACGTTGAGATAGCTTTTACAGCCCCAAACCCCTCTTAAACAGGCCCCCGTAACGTTAAAGTTGAACTCTATGGTTTCTCAACAATTCATCATAACTGCAGGTCAAAGCCAAAGCCTCAAGTTCAACTTGACCCTTTGGAACCTTTAAGGTTCAAGTTGAGGTCGAAAACAGTAGTAGAATACCGTTCGAACCATAACCTACGATTGATTGCAGAGGGACTGGATGCAGCATTCGAATCATCGCACCGCAGCGCTCATTGCGTCGAAGCCGGCTCGTATCATCACGAGCGCCGCGCTCGCCGTTGCGCTGACGGCCACGCCGATGCTCTCCCCCGTTGCGGCGTATGCCGCCTCGCAGGCAACGCAGGACCAGCTTTCCGCAGCCCAGCAGAAGATCGA
>URYA01000127.1 GCA_900551975.1 uncultured Collinsella sp.
GGTAGCGCCGCTGCTGCCGAGTCCGTCTCCGGCGAGGTGACCTACGACGGTGCCTCCTCTTTCCAGGCTCTCGTCGAGGCCGCTGCCGAGAAGTTCATGGACGCCAACCCCGATGTCTCCGTCTCCGGCTCGGGTAACGGTTCGGGCAAGGGCCTGACCGCTGTTGCCGCCGGCACCGTCACCATCGGCAACTCCGACGTCTTCGCCGAGACCAAGCTCGAGGCCGATCAGGTCAAGAACCTCGTCGACAACGAGGTCGCCGTCGTGGGCATGGGTCCCGTCGTCTCCAAGAACGTCAAGGTCGACGACCTGTCCCTCGAGCAGCTCAAGGGCATCTTCTCCGGCCAGATTACCAACTGGAAGGAGGTCGGCGGCGACGACGCCACCATCGTCGTCCTCAACCGCAAGGCCGGCTCCGGTACCCGCGCCACCTTCGAGGCCGCCGTCTTTGGCGACGAGACTGTCGACTTTAAGGGCGACGCCGAGCTCGACAAGTCCGGCGATGTCCAGACCCAGATGGCCAGCACCGACAACGCCATCTCCTACCTCGATTTCTCGCACTTTGATGACTCCAAGTTCAACGCCGTCAAGGTCGAGGGCGTGGAGCCCAAGAGCAAGAACGTCACCGACGACTCCTTCAAGATTTGGGCTACCGAGCACATGTACTGCTCCAAGGACGCCGACGAGGCTACCAAGGCCTTCCTTGAGTTCATGCTTTCCGACGACGTCCAGGGCAAACTCGTCGAGGAACAGGGCTTTATCCCCGTCTCTGCCATGAAGGTCGTCAAGGACGCCAGCGGCAAGGTCTCTGCTAAATAAGTAATCGCCCCCGGAAAGGTTTGCAATGGCAAAACAGCTGCCAAAGCGCGACCTTGAGAACGTGGGCCTGGGCGTCACGGGCGCGTGCGTAGCGCTCGTGACGCTTGTCGTTGCCGCGCTCATCTTTATGGTCGCCCAAAAGGGCCTCTCGGCTTTTTTCAAGGACGGCGTTTCGGTCGTCGAGTTTTTTACCGGCACCAAGTGGGACCTGGCCAACACAGCCGAAAACGGCCTGCCCTATACCGGCGCCCTGCCCCTGATCGTCACCTCGTTTGCGGTCATGGTGCTCTCCACGCTTATCGCGCTGCCCATCGCTATCGGCTCTGCCATCTTTGCGGTCGAGATCCAGCCTAAGTTTGGTTCCAAGGTCTTTCAGCCGCTTATTGAGCTTTTGACTGGTATTCCCTCGGTCGTCTTTGGTCTGATCGGTTTTCACGTGGTCGTCGGCCTTATGAAGAGCGTTTTCCACGTGAGCACAGGCCTGGGTATCCTGCCCGGTGCCATTGTGCTGGCCGTCATGATCCTGCCGACGATGACCACGCTTTCGGTCGATGGCCTGCGCGCCGTGCCCGATAGCTACCGTCAGGGTTCGCTCGCGCTGGGTTACACCCGCTGGCAGACCATCTGGCACGTGGTGCTCAAGTCCGCCATGCCGTCGCTCATGACTGCGGTCATCCTGGGTATGACCCGCGCCTTTGGCGAGACGCTCGCCGTGCGCATGGTCATCGGCGGTATCGAGGCCATGCCGACGTCGCTGCTGTCGCCGGCCTCGACCATCACCACCACGCTCACCACGTCCATGGCGGTCTATGCCGAGGGCTCGGCCCAGGACGATGTTTTGTGGGCGCTCGGTCTGCTGCTGATGGGCATGAGCCTCATCTTCATCCTGATCATCCACCTTATAGGCCGCAAGGGGGCGAAGGCTCGTGGCTAGCACGCGTATCCACATCGACGAGGCGAGGCTCGGGCGTGTCCAAAAGCAGGACCGCTTCGCCACGGGCGTGTTGACGGCGATCGTCGCCATCGTCATGCTCATCGTCGTCTCCATGGTGGCCTATATCCTGTTCGAGGGCATCTCGACGCTGTTCCAGCCGGGCTTTCTCACGGAGCCGTCGCGCGCCAACGGAACGCAGGGCGGCGTGCTCTACCAGCTGTTCGACTCGTTCTACCTGCTGCTGATCACCCTGATCATCTCGGTGCCCATCAGCCTGGGCGGGGCGGTCTTCCTGGTTGAGTACGCGCCGAACGGCCCTATCCGCGACATCGCCTCGACCGCCATCGAGACGCTGTCCTCGCTGCCTTCCATCGTTGTCGGCATGTTCGGTTTTCTGGTGTTCTCGGTGCAGCTGGGCTGGAAGTACTCCATTATCTCCGGCGCCGTCGCGCTTACCATGTTTAACATTCCCATCCTGGTGCGTGTGATCCAACAGGCGCTCGAGGACGTGCCGCAGGCCCAGCGCGATGCGTGTCTGGCTATGGGCCTCACCCGCTGGGAGGCCACGCTGCACATCCTGATTCCCGAGGCCATGCCCGCCATCGTGACCGGCATCGTGCTTTCGGCCGGCCGTGTGTTTGGCGAGGCCGCAGCACTGCTCTTTACCTCGGGTATGAGCTCGCCGGTTCGCCTGAACTTCTTGAGCTTTAACCTGTCGAGCCCCACCTGTGCCTGGAACGTGTTCCGCCCCGGCGAGTCGCTCGCCGTGCATATCTACAAGATCTATGGCGAGGGCAGCCCCGAGGCCCAGCAGATCGTTTGGGGTACCGCGGCACTGCTGATGATTTGCGTGCTGCTGTTTAACGTAATCGCCCGCATTGTGGGCAAGCAACTGGCAAGGAAGATGACGGCCGAATGAGCGAGATGAATGTAACGCCCGCAACCGAAGCGGCATCGTCCGACACCCGGGACTTCCTGTCGAGCGTGGGGGAGAGCGAGAAGCGCGTGCGCGTGAGCGGCAAGGCCGTGAGCGACGAGGTCGTGCTCTCCACCAAGGACGTCAACGTGTACTATGGCGACCACCATGCCCTGCACAATACGTCGCTCGACTTTCACAAGGGCGAGATCACGGCGCTCATCGGGCCTTCGGGCTGCGGTAAGTCGACCTTCTTGCGTAGCCTCAACCTTATGAATCGCGAGATTCGCGGCTGCCGCGTGGAGGGCGAGATCAACTATCGCGGGCGCAACGTGAACACCAAGACCGAAAACACCTACGAGCTGCGCCGTTCCATTGGCATGGTGTTCCAGCAGCCCAACCCGTTCCGCAAGTCCATTCGCGACAACATCACGTTTGCGCCCAAGCGCCACGGCATCACCGACCGTGACGAGCTCGACCGCATGGTCGAGGAAAGCTTACGCGGCGCGGCGCTGTGGGACGAGGTCAAAGACAAGCTCGATAAGAGCGCCTATGCGCTTTCGGGCGGTCAGCAGCAGCGTCTGTGCATCGCGCGCACGCTGGCGCTCAACCCCGACGGGATTCTGTTCGACGAGCCCTGCTCGGCGCTCGACCCCATCTCGACGCTGGCGATCGAGGACCTCATGTCATCGATCGTGGCCGACCGCGCCATCGTTATCGTGACGCACAACATGGAGCAGGCGTCGCGCGTGTCCAACCGCACGGCGTTCTTCTACATGGGCGATATGGTCGAGTACGACGAGACCGACGAGATTTTCCAACGGCCCAAGGATAAGCGGCTGAATGATTACCTCACCGGCATGTTCTCCTAGTCCGGGACATGCTTGAGGCCTGCAGCGGCCACGGTTGCCGCAGGACTGATTGGAGAGGCGGGTCATCTCTTTTGGGAGATGGCCCGCCTTTTTGTGTCGTGTGCGGCCCGCCTTTTCGCTGCTATCATGGACAACGTTGAATTTCTACGAAGGAGCAGGGCATATGGCGATTCTTTTGGGATGCGATTCCGTCAGCCTAGAGTTTCCCACCAAGCATATTTTCGATAGCGTGACCCTCGGCGTGGGCGAGGGCGACCGCATTGGTATTGTCGGTAAAAACGGCGACGGCAAGTCGACGCTGCTGAGCGTGCTCGCCGGCACGCTGGAGCCCGACGACGGCCGCGTGACGCACCGCCGCGACACGACGATTGGATTGCTCGGCCAAAAGGATAACCTGGTCGATACCGACACCGTGCATCATGCCGTCGTCGGTGACACACCCGAATACGAGTGGGCCTCGAGCCCGCGTACGCGCCAGATTCTGGCCGGCCTTATTAGCGATGTGCCCTGGGAGGGCACGGTGGGCGAGCTTTCGGGCGGCCAGCGCCGTCGCGTGGACCTCGCGCGCCTGCTGATCGGCGACTACGACGTGCTCATGCTCGACGAGCCCACCAACCACCTGGACATGCGCACCATCAACTGGCTCGCGCGCCATCTTAAGGCCCGCTGGCAGCGCGGTCAGGGCGCGATGCTCGTGGTCACGCACGACCGCTGGTTCTTGGACGAGGTCTGCACCAGTATGTGGGAGGTCCACGACGGCCAGGTCGATCCCTTCGAGGGCGGTTACTCCGCATATATCCTGCAGCGCGTGGAGCGCGACCGCATGGCCGCCGTCACCGAGGAGCGTCGTCGCAACATGGCGCGCAAGGAGCTCGCGTGGCTGAGCCGCGGTGCCCAGGCGCGCTCCACCAAGCCCAAGTTTCGCGTGGATGCCGCCCGCGAGCTCATCGCCGACGTGCCTCCCGTGCGTGACGAGCTGGAGCTCAAGCGCCTAGCCGTGAGCCGCCTGGGCAAGCAGGTTATCGATGTGGTCGACGTGGACGCTGGCTATGCGGATACCGATGGCGCGCCCAAGCAGGTGCTCTCTGACGTGACCTGGCTCATTGGTGCGGGCGACCGCTATGGCCTGCTGGGCGAGAACGGCGCCGGCAAGTCCACACTGCTTGACGTGATCCAGGGCAAGATTGAACCCACGCGCGGCCGCGTGAAGATTGGCCAGACAGTGCGCTTTGGCGTGCTGTCGCAGCAGCTCGAGGAGCTCGAACCCTACATGGGCGACACGATCCGCGAGGTGCTCGGCAACTATAAGAAGTACTACGTCATCGACGGCAAGGAGACTTCGCCCGAGAAGCTCTGCGAGCGTCTGGGCTTTACGACGCAGCAGCTCTGGAGCCGCATCGGCGATCTTTCGGGCGGCCAGCGCCGTCGCCTGTCGCTGTTGCTGACGATTCTGGACGAGCCCAACGTGCTCATCCTGGACGAGCCGGGCAACGACCTGGATACCGACATGCTCGCGATTGTCGAGGACCTGCTGGACGGCTGGCCCGGCACGCTGATCCTGGTGACGCACGATCGCTTTTTGATGGAGCGCGTGACCGACCAACAGTGGGCACTGCTCGACGGCCACCTGACGCATATGCCCGGTGGCGTGGACCAGTACCTTCGCCTGTGCAACGCTACCGCCGAGG
>URYA01000128.1 GCA_900551975.1 uncultured Collinsella sp.
TACAAACTTTGCGGTGCAGACGCGGTTCTGGCTGCTGACTGATGATGAAATCCGGGGTAAGGAGCTTGAGCCAGACCATGTGTTCTATGTAGACCACCGCTGGACCACCGCCTACCGCCTGGGGGATGAAGCCGCCCAGCAGGCAGCCCTCGCCTTTGAGCAGGCCATGTACAAGTTCGAGACGCACCGCGCGCTTGCCGTGTGCGACGACTACCTGCGCGCCGCCAACAAGCGCTGGAGCGATGCCTCCAAGGCCGCCAACAAGCTCCAGGGCGAGCCGGCCAATGCCGCGATGACGCAGGCCCTCGTCGACGCCTTTACCGAGCTGCGCGTGGCAACCGTCCTGATGCACGGTATTGTGCCGACCGGCTGCGAGCTCATCTGCGAGTACTTCGACGTCGATCCGGTCGCCTTCTTTAGCTGGGATAACATCTTTGCCTCCACGGACGAGTTTGTGGAGAGCTTGGGCGAGAAGCCCGGTGAGCACCGCGTGAAGCCGCTGCCCCCGCGCTTCGACTTCTTCAGCAAGCACGAGAGCCAGTACTAAAACAACACTCGACATGTAATGGAATGGGAAGGAAAGACGGATGTCCAAGCCGCGTCGTCGTAAGCAGAAAAAGCAGGTCAAGGCCGAGCTCAAGCTCAGGCAGTTTGCTGCTACCGAGCTTTCTGACCAGCTTGCCGCCCAACACTCCGCCGCCGACCTGCCGCGCTTTATGGTCGATACGGTCGCCGGCGCCTATGCCCTCACCGATGCCGAGCTCATAATCGAGGGCTTCGGCGCCGCGGCCACACGCCCGGTCACACTGCGCGCCAACACGCTCAAGGCAACCGCCGAGGACATCGCTGCGGCGCTTGATGCCGCCGGCATCGCACACCAATCCGTTACCTGGTATCCGGACGCCTTTATCCTGCCCGAGGCCCAGGTTTCCGATCTGTGGGATCTCGACATCTACCGCGACGGCAAGATCTACCTACAGAGCCTGTCGTCCATGATGCCGCCTTTGGTGTTGGGCGCCCAGGCAGGCGAGGACATCCTGGACATGTGCGCAGCCCCTGGCGGCAAGACGACGCAGATCGCCGCCCTCACCCAGGGCCAGGCGCACCTCACAGCCTGCGAGATGAGCATTCCCCGCGCCGAAAAGCTCGAGTCAAACCTCCATCGCCAGGGTGCCAAAAACGTGCCCGTCATGCGCATCGACGCACGCGAGCTCGACGAGTTCTTCCGCTTCGACCGCATCCTGCTCGACGCCCCCTGCACCGGCACGGGCACCGTCATCAGCGGCAACGAGAAAAGCCTGCGCGGCCTGACCGAGCAGCTGCTGAGCAAGTGCGCCCGCTCACAGCGCGCGCTTCTGGACCGTGCCATGGGAGCCCTCAAACCGGGCGGCACGCTCGTCTATTCCACCTGTTCGATCTTGCCGCAGGAAAACGAGGACACCCTGCAAGAGGCCCTCGACAAGCATATGGACTGCAAGCTCATCCCCCTCGACGGCACGCCAAGCGAAAGTGAAGCACGCCGCGCCCAGGAAGCTGGTGAGGAGCCGCACATCGAGTCCAACGCCCTGACCGAGGCCATTGCTGCGAGTCAGGTATCGGCCATCACCAACGGCCTGCCCGGCACGCTGACCATTCCGCCTAGCCGCGACTTTGAGGGCTTCTACATTGCCCTGATTCGAAAACGCAGCTAGCGCACGGATCCAAAACTCAACAAGCTATCTCTGTGCGCGTTTGCCCTGCTGGTCGCGATGCTGTTTAAGCATCGCGCGCTCCTTGCGTTCGGCCCCTTTGCCCTTAATGGCCGTGACCACAAAGTAGATGACCGCGGCGGCTACGATTGCGCCCACGCATAGGCCAATCGAGCCCAACATTGCCGAAAATTCCATACCGCGTCACCTCTCTTTTAAACGGGACTTTCAAGATAGCACCTCGATACCCGCCACCACAGCTCCTTCACGTTCGCCGGCCCTTCGGTCTAACGGATGGCGCGGCGGGGAAAAATCAACTCGTCAAACGATTTAGCATTCGCAATTCCGGCTGCATCGCGCCGGCCATCATCACATAGAATCGAGCCTCAATGGATACCCTCAACGATCTAAATGAGCGCGTCGACGCCTTCGTCGGCACCAGCTCCTTCGACACGCCTGCGGCGGCAAACGACCAAGCTCCCATCGATGTGCCCGCCGAGGTGCACGAGGACATCGTCGCCTCGGTCGATTTTTCCGAGGTCGAGCTCGCAGACGAGTTCACCGAGCCCCAGGTAGCCGTGACCCCCAACGGACTGCTCCCCATGGAGCCGCTGCCCATCGACGGGCGTTTGCGCAAGGCGGCCCTTCGCATGCCCGACGAGATCGAGGAGGCCAGCGGCTTCACGCTCTTTGGCCGCCGCATCAAGTCGCTCATTTACACCACCGATGTCGCGGTTATCCGCAACTCCAACGCCGATGCCGTCTTTGCGGTCTACCCCTTCACGCCGCAGCCCGCCATTACGCAAGCGCTGCTGACCGTCGCCGAGTGCCCGGTCTTTGTAGGCGTGGGCGGTGGCACCACCACCGGTAAGCGCTCCGTGCAGATGGCAGCCGTCTCCGAGATGCAGGGCGCGGCGGGCTGCGTGGTCAACTCCCCCGCCACCGCCGAGATGGTCGAGCACATCACCAACATCGCCGACATCCCCGTCATCGCCACGGTCGTTCGTTGCGACGACGATGCTCACGCAAAGGTGCGCGCCGGCGCCAAGATCCTCAACATCGCAGCCGGCAAGAACACGCCGCAGGTCCTGCGCGAGCTGCGCGAGCACTATCCCAACCTGCCGCTCATCGCGCCGGGCGGCAAGACGCCCGAGAGCATCCGTGAAACCATCGCCGCCGGCGCCAACGCCATCATCTGGACGCCGCCTTCGGCCCAGCAGCTACAGACCGACATGATGCAGCGTTATCGCAAGATGAAGGAAGACGCCACGCCCGTTATTTCGCGCGACGATGTGCCCATTATCGACCAGGTCGCCGCCGCCGAGGTCAGCCAGGTCGAGAACATGAATCCCGACGTGCCGATTCCCGACGAAGTCATCGAGCGCGTCGCTTCGATCCACGAGCGCGTCGAGGAGCATCGCGCCAACCGCGGCCTTAAGCCATCACTGCACGGCTTCTTCTTCCGCGGAAAGAAACGTTAGCCGCAACAGCAAGGCCCGCCCCACAAACGTGAGGCGGGCCGTTTTCGTTTGAGCAATCACGCAGCGACGTGATGGGGCAAGTTAATCCACGCGCTTGTCGCCCATAAAGAAGAGCGCCACCGTACCAGGTCCGGTATGCGAGCCAATCAGAGTACCGATGTCATTGATCTCAATCTTGCCTTTAAGCTGCGGAACCTGTTCCTCAATCAGCGCCGCAACTGCCTCGGCATCCTCGCGGCACGCCGAGTGCGACATGATGCACTTACCCGAATAATCCGCACCGTCCTGCACGTGTGCCAACATGGTCTTAGCCATCTCGGAAATCGCGCGCTTCTTAGTGCGAATCTTCTCACGTGGCGACAGCTTGCCGTCGCAATCGACCGTCATAAGCGGGCAAATCTTAAGCGCCGTGCCGATGATCGCGCTCGCGGCCGAAATGCGACCGCCGCGCAGGTAGCTCGACAGATCGGTCGAGAAGAACCAGTGGTGCAGGTTGAGCTTGTGCTCCTCGATCCAGGCGGCCGTCTCGTCGAGCGAAGCGCCGCTATCGCGCACGTCGGCGGCATATTCCAGCAACAGGCCAAAGCCCGAAGACGCCGCCAGCGAATCGATGACGCGCACCTTGCCGCCCTGGGGATAGCGATCCGCGAGCATCTGCGCCGCAACGCAGGCCGATCCATACGTGCCCGAAATACCCGACGACAACGTCAGGTGCAGCACGTCTTTACCCTCGGCAACAAACGGCTCCCAAAACTCCTCGTACTCACCCACGCTCACTTGAGACGTCTTGGGCATGGCGCCCGCGGCAATCTGGGCAAAAAACTTGTCCGGCGTAATCGACTGATACAGATCGTCCGTATAGACAACATCGTCGATCTCGTAATGAAAACACACGACAGGGATATTGCGCGACGCAAAGAACTCACGGGTTCGGTCGGCGGCGGATTCACAGGTCAGGACAAAATCACTCATATGAGGCTCCTTACTCATTGCTGCGCAAATTATCGCACAGTGAGCCTACATACGGTACATATGTCCACTATTTACCAAATCGAACCAAAAATAGCGAACATCTTTACCACCATCGTCTCCACCGGCTCCACGCATAAATATCTGAGAAAACACCTTCTGTCGTCTCCACTCAACCGCCATATCTACCTCAACTAAATCGATTTACCAAACCGTTCAGCCGACAATTCAGCCGCTGGCGCAAAATCGAAACAAAAGCGGCGCATACTGATAAACGTTTGACGCTGTTTATCAGTTTTACCAGCTCCATCGGAAGGTGTTTCATGGTCGCATTCGATCGCAATCCGCAAGACTTCAAGTATCTGCGCCTGCTGTCGAGACAGTTTCCCACCGAGCAATCCGCATTTACCGAGATCATCAACCTCTCGGCCATCCTCAACCTGCCCAAGGGCACCGAGCATTTTATGAGCGACGTGCATGGCGAGTACGAAGCCTTTATGCACATCCTCAACAACTGCTCGGGCGTCGTGCGCGAGCATGTCGACGAGATTTTTGGCGACACGCTCACCTTTGACGAAAAGGGCGAGCTGTGCACGCTCATCTACTACCCGCGCGAGAAGATCGAGCTGGTCCGCAGCCAGCGCGAGGACTCGCCAACCTGGTACAAGACCATGCTCGACCAGCTCATTGTGGTTGCCCGCTCGCTTTCGAGCCGCTACACCCGCTCCAAGGTGCGTAAGGCCATTCCGCGCGATTACGCCTACATCATCGACGAGTTGTTGCACACGCACCCGGACGAGAACAACTATCGCGTGCGCTATCACGAGCGCATCGTGGAGTCCATCCTGGAGACCGCCAGCGCCGACGACTTTATCGAGTCGCTCGCCTCACTCATCAAGCGCCTGGCCGTCGACCACCTGCACCTGGTGGGCGATATCTTCGACCGCGGCGGCGGCGCGGCCAAGATTATGGACCGTCTGCTCAC
>URYA01000129.1 GCA_900551975.1 uncultured Collinsella sp.
TAGCTACGCAGCGGCAGCAGTGTAAACTGGCGCTGCTCGACCGCCGTGCCGTTGTACCAGCACACCATAATGCCCATGATGAGTGCAGCCATGAGGATGGTGAAGTAGCCGCCGTGGAAGAACTTGGTGAGCGAGCTCACGAAGAAGAAGCCTTCGAGCAAAAGGAAGAAGGCCGCGAAGATCCACGGAGCAACCTTGAGCTTGCGCTCCTCGTGCAGGTAGAAGAAGAGCAGCAGCGTGGTGCACATCATAGTCAGCGTAATGGCAAGGCCGTAGGCGGCTTCCATATGCGCCGAGTTCTGGAACAGCAGCACCACGATGACGCAGCCGACAAGCATGACGTTGTTGACCATGGGGATGTAGAGCTGGCCCTTGGTCTCGGCAGGGTAGAAGACCTGCATGTGCGGCATGAGGTCCAGACGGCTGGCCTCGGACACCAGCGAGAATGCGCCGGTGATAAGCGCCTGCGAGGCAATGATGGCCGCGACGGTGGAAAGGCCGACGGCAAACGGGCGCAGGCCCGGGGCGAGCATCTGGTAGAACGGGTTGAGATCGGCAATGCCCATGAGCTCGGGGTTGGCAGCGTTGTTCATAAGCCAAGCGCCCTGGCCCATATAGGACAGCAGCAGGCAGCACTTAACGAACGGCCAGGTAGCGTAGATATTGCCGCGGCCGACGTGGCCCATGTCGGAGTAGAGCGCCTCGGCACCGGTGGTGGCGAGGAAGCAGCTGCCCAGAATCATGATGCCCGCGTGGTTGTTGGGGCTCAACAAAAAAGCGATGCCGCGGAGCGGGTTGAGGCACAGCAGCACGGCGGGGTGCTGTAAGACAAAGAACAGACCCGTGCCGCCCAAGAACAGGAACCACAGCGTCATGATGGGGCCAAAGGCGTGACCGATCTTGGCCGTACCGATGCGCTGTACCAAGAAGAGCACGATGATGATGGCGAGCGTAATGGCGACGACGCGGCCCTGGTCATCGCCCAGCACGGCATGAACCGCCGGGATAGTGCGCAGGCCCTCGATGGCCGTGGTAACGGTAACGGCCGGCGTCAGGATGCCGTCGGCGAGCAACGCGGCGCCACCCAGCATGGCGGGGATGATAAGCCACTTGCCGCAACGCTTGACCAGGCTGTACAGGGCAAAGATGCCGCCCTCGCCATGGTTATCGGCGCGCAGCGAGATGAGCACATACTTGATGGTGGTCAGCAGCGTGACCGTCCACACGACAAGGGAGAGCGCGCCGAGCACGAACTCCTCCGTGACGCTTCCGATGCCGCCGTTGCCGGCAACGAGCGCCTTGGTTACATACATAGGGCTGGTGCCGATATCGCCGTACACCACGCCCAGCGTGACGAGCATCGCCGAGATGCTCACAGGAATCGCAGCGTGCGAGGCTGCCTCCTTGGCCTTTTGTTCCATAAGCCGGTTTCCTCCCAACTTTAATGTTCGAAGGGATTATAGGTAATCGGCCCATGTTTTAATGCACTGTTTTCCCAGCTAGATAAAGATTTATACAGTCTTTAGGCCACCGCGGCGATATGAAGTGTGACAAAGGGACTATCCCCTTGTCACATTCGTCATTTTCCGAGCCAGTTTTTGAACCACCACTCCATGGAGCGGCTCATCTCGGCCATAAAGGGGCTCGTGTGCTTGCGGGTGTAGATATCCACGACGCGCTCCCCCACCTCGCGGGCGTGCGGGCGAAACATCGCATCCATCTCGGCCACCTGCGCGTCCATGGTCGCAGCATCGGCGCGGCAGTAGCGCTCCTCGTGCACCAGGTTCACCACGGGGTGCGCGATTGCCGGGCGCTCCTTACGGGGCGTGCCGATGATGAGCATCGACAGCGGCATGGTATAGGGCGGCAGATCGAGCAGCTCGGCAACTTCCTCGGCATTCTCGACGATATCACCGATGTAGCAGCTCCCCAGGCCCAGGGCCTCGGCGGCAACCACGGCGTTTTGCGCGGCGATCACGGCGTCCTGGGCCGCGATGGCAAAGTCGCCCAGACCTGGTGCACGACGGGGCGCCTTGCCCGTGCGCTCGACAAACTCGGGCTCAAAGCAGCCCACGTGCTCAAACAGATCGATCCACTTGGCATAATCGACCACAAATATTAGTGCCCAGGGCGCCTTGGCGATCATGGGCTGGTGGTCGCACAGGTCGGCCAGACGGTCGAGCGTAGCCTGCTCACGAATGCTCACGATGGAATACATCATCATGGCGCCCGCCGACGGCGCGCGACTAGCCGCATGCAGAATCGCCGCCCGCTGCTCGTCGGTCACCGCCACGGGACGGTCGTCGTCATCACGCGCGAAGGCACGCGTGGAGGAACGGTGCTCCAACGTGTCCAGCACCGCATTGCCCGTCGTCTCGACCGGATAGCCGTTCGCATCCACGCCCGCAGCTCCGCCGCAGTACTCGGCACCCGTCATACAAACCTGCTCGCCCATAGCTCTATCCTCGCTAATTCTTTAAGAAGCTTTTACGTTTCCGTGTAATTCCCGTCCATTATCGCGCAGGTCGCCACTACATTGCGCCACACCGCCACACGTGCGCGTTAATATGGCTGGTTGTTGTGCGCAGACACCAATTGCAGCGCATATCTTGGTAACAATCGGGTAAACCCCCGCTTTCGTACGTTTTAGTTTGTGAGGAGTCTCAGCATGTTCGCTGCCGCCATCTCGCTCGTCGGTCTTGCGGCGACCGTCTACCTTGTCTTGCGCGAGGCCAAGGCCATTCGCGCTCAGTCGGGCACCGTTGCCAAAAGCGCTCTTGGGTGGAGCGTCGCCTTCGGCCTGTTCCAGCTCTTTTTGACCATTTGGGGCGCCATTGGCCTCGTCGCCCAAAACGAGCCGCTCGCCTTTGTGATGCTCATCCTGACCAACGCCATCCTCACCGGCTGCGCTTGGGCCAGCATCGCACGCGACCGCATCGCCCCGCGCGTCTTTGCGTTCGCCGCGCCCGACGCCCCCGCTCCCACCGGCAAGCTCGCCCGCCTGCGCGGCGCCTTTGTGGGCAAGCCACTCGTCGCCGCCGTGCTGTGCCTGCTGCTCGCCGGCGTCTTTGCGCTGCTAGGCATGGAGGTATCGTCCAACCACGACTTTACCTGGGTCTACCCCCTGTGCATCCTGCTCGAGTGGGCCATCATCACCACGCTCATGACCGGCCTGTTCTTCCTGTTCCAGCGCCACGGCGCAGCTCCCGCGGTCCTGGCCTTTGCCCTCTTTGTCCTGGGCATTGCCGAGTTCTTCGTCATCACGTTTAAATCCATGCCCATCCAGCCGGGCGACCTTTCGGCCATCTCCACCGCCGCCGCGGTCGCCGGCACCGGCTACACCTTCTCGATCTCACTGTTCTGCGTGCTGTCCATGGGCTTTACCGCCATCGCCATGCTGCTGTGCGAGTACGCCGGCCTGGTGGCACCGCACCGTCAGAAGGGCGCCGCCAACGCCAAGCGCATGCTGCTCACCAACCTGCTCGTCGCCGTGCTGTGCCTGGGCGGTGTGACCGCGCATGTCACCCTCATCGACTACTACAACACCCTCGGCATCACCGTCTACACCTGGCGCCCGCTCGAGAGCTACTGGCGCGAGGGCTACCTGCCCGCTTTCATTAGCGCAGCGCAGTCCATCAAGCCGCCCAAACCCGCCGACTACTCCGTCGACGATGCCAAGGCCACGCTCAAAAAGTACGCCAAGGCCTACGACAAGTCCGACGCGGCCGAGAGCGACGAGCGCGCCGCCGCAAAGGAGCAGTTCGACAGCGAGAAGCCCACGGTCATCGCCATCATGAACGAGACCTTCTCGGATCTTTCGATCTACCAGAACATGCGCGCCGGCTACGAAGGCCCGCAGTACTTTAAGAACCTGTCCAACTGCCTCAGCCGCGGCAAGCTCTACGTGAGCGCCTACGGCGGCGGCACCGCCAATACCGAGTTTGAGTTTATGACCGGCAACTCCATGGCCAACCTGGGCTCGGGCGTGTACCCCTACACCATCTACAACATGGAAACGACCGGGAACCTGGCAGAGCAGTTCAAGTCGCTCGGATATTCCACCACGGCCATGCACCCCAACCACGCCACCAACTGGAACCGCGAGAACGTCTACAAGGACTTTGGCTTTGACCAGTTCCTGTCCATCAACGATTTCCAGGGCGCCGATACCCTGCGCGGCATGGTGACCGACCAGGCTACCTACGACAAGATTCTTGAGATGCTCAACCAGAACGCCGATCCGCAGTTTATCTTCGACGTGACCATGCAGAACCACTCGGGCTACGATACGGGCCTGCTGCCGGTCGACAAGCAGATGCACCTGAACATCGACACGACCGACCTAGACGCCAAGACCATCGAGGACGGCACGCTCTCCGATGTCGACGAGTACGTCTCGTGCATCGAGCAGTCCGACCAGGCGCTTCGCTACTTCCTCAACGCCCTGAGCAAGCTCGACCGTAAGGTAGTCGTGGTGTTCTGGGGCGACCACCAGCCGTTCTTCCCGTCCAAGTTCAACGACAAGTGGTTTACCGGCGAGGACGATGCCACGCACCAGGAACGTCTGTGGCAGACCGACTACATCATCTGGGCCAACTACGACGTTGCCGGCTGCGACCAGACGAGCGAGGTCGACGACCTGTCCACCAACTACCTGTCCACGCAGCTTATGCAGCTGATCGGCGCACCGCTGACCGACTACCAGAAAGCGCACATGACGCTGCGCGAGTCGCTGCCCGCCATCAACTCGGTCGGCTACGAGGACGCCAGCCTGCGCTGGGCGCTCTCCTCCAACGTCACCGGTGACGACGCCGCCGCGGCAGCCGCCACCAAGGCGCGCGAGGATTACGCCAAGATGCAGTACTACGAGATGTTCCGCGACGGCAAGAACGTGTACACCGAGCACTTCCAGACCGAGGCCAACGAAACCGACCCCAACCTGGCGCCAGGTACAACCAAGATCAAGTAACGGGCCTGTATCCCGGTTCGTCTGCCCGGCCGGCGCGGAATGTAAGATTCCCTGCTCGGGCAGTCCTGCTCGCACGGAGAGCACATTAAGTGCTCTCCGGCTCGT
>URYA01000130.1 GCA_900551975.1 uncultured Collinsella sp.
CTCGACGGCCTCGGCATAGGCCCCCGAGTGGGCGCAGCCGCAGATGCCGCAGATGCGGTCGGCGAGGAACGTCACGGCGTCATAGTTCAGGCGCGTCTCGGCGACCTTCTCCATGCCGCGGTGCACGTAGAACAGACGGTAGTCGGCGTCGACAATCGTCTCGCCCTCAACGAACAGGCGGAAGTGGCCGGGCTCGTCGGAGGTGATGTGCAACGGGCCCATGGGAACGAGCGTCGTCTCCTTGCCCTTGGTATCGGCCAAGAACTCGTAGTTTTCCATGTCGCTCGCGGGAGCGGGACGGAAGCGGTAGTCCATGGAGTCCTTGCGCAGCGGGTACAGGCCGCTGGGCCAGTCGTCGGGCAGCACCAGGCGGCGACGGTCGGGCAGACCCTCGGGGATCAGGCCGAACATGTCGCGAAGCTCGCGCTCGCCCCACACGCAGGCGGGGACGAACGGCGTCACGGACGGGAACGTCATCTTGGCGGGATCGACCTCGGTGCGCACGGTCACCCAGCCGGGGTCCTCCCCCTCCATGGAGATGACGTAGTACACGGCGTAGCGACCGCACAGACTGCGCTCGTCGTTGCCGATGATCACGGGAATCCAGCCGTAGCGCTCGTAATACAGGTAGTGGACGGCCTCGGGCAGCTTGTCCTGCTTGACGGTGATCGTCAGCTGGTCCTCACACTGCCACTCGACCTTCTCGATGCAGCCCGGAACGGCGCGGCGCAGGGCCTCGACATGGCTCTCGCAGCGACGGGCATACACCTTGTTCTCAGTTTCAATCATTCGTTACTCCACCTCGCTCTGAGCGGTCTCGGTACCGAACACAGCGCGGTACATCGGCGTCGCGTGAAGCTCCTCGGTGCTCTGCTCGAGCACGATGCCGGTCGCGGTCTCCACACCGTGCACGAGAGGCAGCGGGGTGGCGATGCCAAACCACAAGATCATGACAGCCAGGATGATTTCGGGGATAAGCATGAGCGCCGGGGCCTCATGCTTGCCCATGCCCTGGGGCGCATGGCCGAATACCGACTTGAGCGCGATGCGGGTGAGCGCGGAGATGGCCACGGTAAGACCGAGGGCGACCACGACGACCAGCCACATGGGACCGGCGGTAACACCGGCGACAAAAGTCAGGAACTCGGAGATAAACATGCCAAAGGGCGGGAAGGCACCAAGACCGAGCAGCGCCAGGACGGCGAGCGCGGCGGTTGCGGGAGCAACCTCGACGACGCCCTGGATCTTAGCCAGGCTACGCGTGCCAAAGGCGTGCTGAATGTTGCCGGACACGCAGAAGGCAAGCGTCTTGGTAAAGCCGTGGAACACGCAGTGCAGCAGGGCCGCGGCGATACCCAGAGGGCCACCGATACCCAGGCACAGGGCGATAACGCCCACGTTCTCCACAGACGAGTACGCAAAGCGGCGCTTGAGGTCGTCCTGGCGAAACATCGAAAGTGCCGCCACCAAAATGGACAGCGTGCCGACGATCAGCAGCAAAAGTTGCGGATACTCGGCGCCCACGGCCTGGATGGTAAAGCCATAGAAGCGCATGATCACAAGCATGGCGCACTTAAGCAGCACGCCCGAGAGCAGGGCCGAGACAGGGCTCGGGGCCTGGGAGTGGGCATCGGGCAGCCAAGTGTGCATGGGGAACAGGCCGGCCTTGGTGCCAAAGCCGATCACGATAAACGCAAAGGCGAGGCGCATGAGCGTCGGGTCGAACTGGTCGGCATACGGCAGCACGCACGACAGGAATGCGGCCTCGTGGGCGTTGGGAATCACGTCGGCGGCGTTGGCGTAGATCAGCAGCGTACCGAACAGGCCAAAGGCCACGCCGGCGGTGCAGACCATCGCATACTTCCAAGAAGCCTCGAGGGCCGTCTTGTTCTTGTAGATACCCACGAGGAACACGGTGGAAAGCGTGGTTGCCTCCACGGCGGCCCACGTGAGGATCATGTTGTTGGACAGGCACGCGAGCAGCATGGTGAACACGAACAGGCTAAACAGCGCAAAATACTGCTTGGCGCGCTCGGCGGGCATGGAGCCCTCCTCGATATCGGCCTTTACATAGGGCAGCGAGAACAGCCCCGTGAGAAAACCGATAAAGCCGATGAGCAGCACAAAGATGGCGCCCAGCGAATCGAGGTGAAACCACAGGCCAAGAGCGCTCGCGGTGTCGCCGCTCATAAGGACGTCACCGGCCGTCATAATCGACAGCACCAGGACGGCTGCGACGGAGACCAGGTTGAGACCGGCAAACACGTTATAGGACGTGTTCTTGGGCAAAAACGCCATGACCAGCGAGAACACCAAAGGAGTCGCGAGCAGGGCGAGAATCAACGTTTCCATGGACTACCCCCTCAGCTCGGACAGGTCGCGCGCATCGAGCGAGTGGGAGTCGTCCCAAATGCGACGCACGACGATGGACATGATGATGACGGCAAAGATGGCGTCGGTGGCGATACCGATCTCGATGATCTCGGGAGCGGTGGGGGCCAAAAGCGCGAGCGTCACATGGCTGCCGTTTTCCATAAGGCAGTATCCAAAGATCTGCTTCATGATGTTGCGCTGCGAGATGATGCAGGTGAGGCCCACAAAGAAGTGAGCAAAGCTAATAGCGAGCGCAGGCGTTGCGACCTCGGCCGTGGGCAGGCTGATCTGCGTCACGACGGCAAAGCAAATCGCGACCTCCACGGCGATGATGCAAATGGCCCACGCGGGCTTAAGGCCGGCCTTGAGCGATGCGTCGCTCGGCTCGCCCATCTTCTTGTATGCGCGGTTGAGGATATAAGGGACCAGGACGACCTTAGTGATAAAGGCAGATCCGGCCCACATAAGCAGCTCCTGCGCACCGGTGGTGGCACCGAGCGTGGCGAGAAGCCCCACGAGCACCAGCGACTGCACCGCATACCAGTGGATGGAATGTTTGATGTTCTTGGAGACAACCACCATGGTGGACGTGACGATCAGAAGGCCGCCAAGGATGTTGACGATCGAATAACCCATGTCGTTCTACCTCCTAACCGATCCAGCTGGCCGAAAGCGGGCCGCTGACGATGACCATGATGATGAGCACGATGAACACGAACGCCATCGCGCGGGGAAGCGGGGCACCCGCAGCGACCTCTTCGCTCGGCTCGCCGGGCAGGCAATAGCCCATCCACTTGAGGAACCAGGCAAAGGTGGCGACGGTCTCGGCGACCATGATGCACACGAGCACCAGGATCGCGACGTTGCCGGCGCCCACAGAGAAGCCGCCGGCGATGATCTGGAACTTCGAGAAGAACGTGTTCATGGGCGGCACGCCGGCAATGGCGAGTGCCGCGACACCAAAGCCCACGCCCGAGATCGGGTACTTCTTTACGATGCCGCGAAGCTTAGGCAGCATACGCGTGCCGAGCGTAAAGGAGAACGAACCGGCGATCAGGAAGAACAGCGTCTTGGCGAAAGCGTGGTTAAAGATGTGGCACACGGCGCCGTCAAAGGCCAGCTGGCTGCCAAAGACCGAAAGGCCCAGACCAAAGAACACATAGGAGAGCTGGGCAATCGTGGAGAAGGCCAGCAGACGCTTCATGTCCTTTTGCGGCAGGTACATAAGGAAACCAAAGAGCATGGTGACCATGGCGTCGATAATGGCAACCCAGCCCACGATCTCGGGAATCTCGCCGGCAGAGACGAGTGCACGCGCGAACACGCACACGCCGACCTTAACCATCGAGGCGCCATGCAGGTAGGCCGAAACAGGCGTCGGGGCCTCCATGGCCGAAGGCAGCCACATGTACATGGGGACCTGTGCGGACTTGGCCCAAGCGGCAAAGAGCACCAGCAGAAGGACGATGGCCTTGAGCTTGGCGTCGAGGCCGGCAATCGCGGTAATCGCGAAGGTGCCGGTGTGGGCAAACACAATGGCGGCGCCCAGATACAGGCCGAGTGCACCGATATGCGTAATGATCAGGGCCTTCATGCCGGCCTTCTTGGCCGTAGGCGACATGTAGTAGCTAATGAGGCCCCAAGAGCACGCACCCGTGATCTCAAAGAACACGAGCTGGCCCAAAAGGGTCGAGCTGTACACGAGGCCGGCCATGGCGCCGATGAAGGTCGCGAGGTACGCGTAGAAGCGACGACGCGGCGCGTCGGGATGTTCACGGTTATTCTCGCTCATATAGGGAATCGAATAGATCACGACAAGCAGGCCGATACCCACAAAGGCGGGCGCGAGCAGCGTGCTCATGCGATCGAAGGTGAATCCCATGACGAGGGTCTGCCCAAACGAGATCAGGGGGACCTGTGTGTCGGGCATGCCTGCGCCAGCGAAATTCGCGGCGAGGGCGATGGTGCAGACCGTCGAGACGGCGGCACCCAAAACGCTGAACCACTTGGCGTACGGACGGGGGAACAGGGCGACGAGCACCGAGGCCACCATCGGGGCCGCGATAGCGACCAAGCCGAGAAGGGACAGACTGACTGCAAATGACATTGTTTCTCCCTTCTCCTACACGCCGACGACCACGAAGACAAACGCCAGAACGGCGATGCCCACGACAGCCCAGGTCTGATTGCCGAGCACCTTAAAACGCGAGCGCGAGCAGGAGTTCTCGATCACGCCGCACACGACAAAGTCGATCAGGCACTTCACTAGGAAGATGACGGCGCCCAGAACAGCAGCGGCGCCCACGGTCGCGGGCTCGCCCCAGGGGACAAAAATCGCGCAGAACCAGGCGACGACCAGGACCTGCTTCATGGACATGGCGAGCTTGGCCATGGCGAGCGACGGGCCGGAAAGCTCGGCGAGCGGACCTTCCTGAAGCTCCTGCTCGGCCTCGGCCTGGTCAAACGGCAGCTTGCCGAGTTCCATGTAGCAGGCGATCGCAAAGGCAATGCCGGCAAGGATCACGGCGACCGGTGCGTCGATGGCACCCGTCATGATGTGCTGACCCATGGTGGCGATGTCGGTGGAACCGCACGCCAGGGCAGCGGCAAACAGCGCCAGCAGCATGGACGGCTCGATGAGCACGCTCATG
>URYA01000131.1 GCA_900551975.1 uncultured Collinsella sp.
TCAAGGCTGCAACCACGGCGGCGCACTCGAAGAACTATGACAAGGTGAGGCGCTACTACGAGCGCGGCCTCTGGACCAAGGCCATGGTGCATCGAGCCGTGGCTTGCAAGTGGATCACATGCGACGAATATGAGGAGATCGTCGGAGAAGAGTACGCGGAGGAGGCTTAGGGTGCCGGCGCTGAGCATCGGGGAGGCAACGTCGGTCCTCTCGGCCGCCGTTGTGATTGTCACGTTCTTCATCGGGCGCGTCTCCGTATCCAAAACATCGTCTGCCAAGGAGCAGCGGACCGAAGACAAGCTCGACAGCCTTTGCGGCGACACGAGCGAGATCAAGGACGGCGTCAAGGAGATCAACCGCAAGCTCGACGACCACGGCGAGCGCCTCACGAAAGTCGAGCAACAGGTCATCACCTTGTTCAACCGGCTCGACCGCGTCGAGAAGAATTACGACCTGCATCACGGTATCGGCGGGTCAGATTAGGAGCTGAAAAATGAAAATCAACTGGGCCCTTCGCTTCAAGAATAAGCAGACGCTCGCGGCATTGGCCGCCACCGTAATCAGCGCAGCCTATCAGGTGCTCGGAATCCTCGGAGTCGTGGCGCCTATCTCCCAGGGGTCGCTCATCCAGCTCGTCGGAATTATCCTGACCGTTCTCGCCGGCTTCGGCGTGATCGTCGATCCGACCACCAAGGGCGCGTCGGACTCGAAGCGTGCCATGTCATACAGCGAGCCCCATGCCGCATATGACGCCAAGGCGGTTGAGTAGGCCATGGCCATCACACAGCGCGAGGCCTTCGCGCAGGTCATGGAACACCTCGTCTCCCATGATGGGGGCGGCGGTCACGGATACTCGCAGGCCAACCGCATGGGGGACGGAACGACCGAGACGATTTGTCTGTCCGACGGCACCACCGTCACTATTGCCGGTGGCGATCGCGACTGTTCCTCGGCCGTAGTGACCGCCCTCCGCGCGGTCGGCGTCAATACCTTCGGAGCCTCGTATACCGGAAACATGCGGGAGCAGCTGCTCAAGACGGGCCTATTCGGCTGGCGTAAGATGGGCGTCAAGTCCGCCCAGCGTGGAGACATCTACCTCAACGAGAAGTGCCACACCGCCGTGTGCGTCTCTCCCTATGGATCAGCTCGCGGCGACCTCTTGGCTCAATTCTCCATTTCAGAAAAGGGGACCGTCACCGGCACCAAGGGCGACCAGACCGGGCGCGAGTCCAACATCAAGGCGTACTACAGCTACCCATGGGACGGCACGCTCTACTGGCTTGGCGACGGAAAGACGCTAAACGGGTCCAATACCGAAGTCGCGGACAATACGGTCCCGAGCCTCGGAGACACGCGATATTTCGGCCCGAAGATGGCCAAGGAGCTGCAACGCCAGCTCGGCACGACTGCCGATGGCGTGATCTCCGGTCAATGGCCGGCGAATGAGCGATACCTTTGGGCATGCGACCGCGGCGTAATCGAGTACGTCAAGGGCGGGATTGGCTCGAATGCCGTCCGCGCCCTGCAGGACAAGGTCGGATGCAAAGTCTATCCCGTGGTCGGCGGTGTTCAGGCGCGACAGATGGGTTCGGGAACGGTCTTCAAACACCAGCAGTGGCTCATCGCTCAAGGTATCTCGTGCGGATCATCGGGTGCGGACGGATACCAGGGCCGCGATACCAACGTCGCCATTGGCCAAGCGCTCGTCAAGCAACTCTATCGATAGGTGTGCATATGAATCCATTTGATATCTGTTTTATTGTCGGCGCTGCTGCAGGACTGCTGACCGGTCTTCTCGGATGGGCAATCGTGCGCGTCGGCAGCCAAAAAGACTCTAGAAATTGATAGATGCAGCCCCTCCCCGGCAACTGTGCCGGGGAGGGGCTTTATGCATTGCCGGATATCCGTCAATATCCGTTCTGCAATGCAGTTTCAGTGCGGTGAGAGCGTGTGGAAACATAACTACCTGCGATTTTGCTGCTACAAGGCACGCCATAACATCACGTTCAAGACTCTTAATCCCAAGGTCCAGGGTTCGACCCCCTGACGGCCCACCAAAGCAAGTTAAGACGGTCAACTTCGGTTGGCCGTCTTTTTTGTTGACCTCGCATGGGGTCGAACCCGAAAGGGCGCGGAGCTGAGGAAACGCGTAAGCGTTTGCCAGCGTAGTCGCAAGGCGCAAAGCGCCGCAGCGGCCGCCTGCGTAGCAGGCTGACCCCCTGACGGCCCACCAAAGCATGTTAAGACGGTCAGCAAAAGTTGACCGTCTTTTTTGTTAACCTCGCATGGGGTCGAACCCGTAAGGGCGCGGAGCTGAGTAATCTGCACCGTGATTCCCTTAGGGAAACACGGCTAAAGCCCCGTAGGCGTGCTCTCCTTAGGGGAATCATGCTTACGGGGCTCGATGCATGTTGAGAAGTTGTGATCAAACTCAAAGTGAGAATCGATTTAGTCTGCTCGATAGTGCGAACCTAAGCTTTCAGTTCGCTTGCGCATGGCTTTGACCATTTCCTGTGCTAGTTGAATCTGCGATTGCAGGCGGGCGAGGGCTGCGATTTCGCTGTCCTGAGCTTTCTGTGTGCTCAAGGTCGTTGCCTCCGTCTTCAAGCCCTCAAGATCGTGTAGTGCCTTGGATAGGCCCCCTTCGGTGCGGTTGATCATACAATGGGTACTCATCGTGTGCTTAAGGCTGCGTGTCAGGCGTTCGGCGACTGTTGTGGCAATGCCGTACTGGGGGAGGGCGATATCCGCCTTCGGGGCCTCCTCAGGTGTATTCTGTGCTGCTTGGGCTGCCGATGCGCCCGCGATGCGCCCAAACACTATGCCGTTGGCGCTTGACAAGCCACCAATGCGGTCGGCGCCGTGCATGCCGCCTGTCGCCTCGCCGCAAGCGTAGAGGCCCTCAACGCCTGTATACGCGGTCTTGTCGATTTTGATACCGCCGTTGGCGGCGTGGGCGTACATCGCCACGCGCATCTCGTCGGCCTGCGCGATGCCGTGCTCGTCTTGCAGCCAGGTGGCAAAGTTCTGCACAAACTCTGGGACATCCTCGCGGGGGAAGTCGTAGTGGAGTGCCAGGCCTTCGGCACCTGCCTGATCGATGACGAGATCGATAGCGCGGGAGGCCAAGCGTGACGTGAAGGGGCCATATCCGGAGCGCTGTTCAAGCAGATCGTCCAGCTTGTCGTCGGCGATATCGACCGGCTGGTCTACATGTACGTAGCGCCAGGTTTTCTCGTTGAAGACCAGGTTGCGCTTGGGCTCGATGAAGCCGGGCATCATCTGCATGAACTCTATATTAGTAAGTGTTGCGCCGTGCGCCAGCGCGATGGCCTGCGAGGAGCTGAGCACATCAGCCGACGTAAGGCTGCGCTCGAACAGGCCGCCTGTGCCACCGGCTGCGATGATCGTGGCCTTGGCAGCAAAGGGCACGATTCGATTTTCGGTAAGGTCGTAGAGTACGGTTCCGGTTATTCTGCCGTTCGTGTCCTCAACAAGGTCGATAAGCTCATGGCGGGGGAGCAGGCGAATGCCGAGCGACTCGATCCAGGTCGTCAGAGCGTCCTCAAGGGGCTTGCGGGTGAGGCCGCGCCACATGCGTGTCTTGTGGTCAAAGCAGGGGATAAATTGCTTTTGTTGAGCACTCTTGGCGCTTTGCGGACGCTGGAGCTCAACGCCCAGGTCTTGCTCGAGCCAGTCAATCGCTTGGGGAATGCCGTGGACGAACGTTTGGACGAGTTCGGGGTCGGCAACGCCGCCGCCGACGGCCAGGATGGTGTCGATGAGGTCCTGTTCATCGTCTTCGTTAACGGGTCCGATAAGCCCCAGGCCCCAGGTTCCGGGGAAGAAGCTCGATCCACTCATAGTCTTGCCGGCGCTTGCCACAGCGACGGTTGCACCCGTGCGTGCCGCTTCGATGGCGGCGCAAAGGCCCGCAATGCCAGATCCAATTACCAGTACATCAGTCGATTCCATCGGATTCCTTTCTCGTCCGGCGCATTGTCGCACGGGTGATCGGCAATGGGGCCGCAAAGACCCGGCAAATCGGTAAAGGGCAAATATGGCAGGTGGGCGTCATGGACGCTCTGACGCTCCATCTCATCACATCTTGTATTTCGCCCCAACTGATATATCGGCATTAGCTACCCTGCGACAGCGCAAACAAAAAGAGCCGCTACCCGGGTGGGTAGCGGCTCCAAAGCTCAACTATATGAGCATCGCGCGGGCGCGATTAGGCCTTGAGGGCCTCCTCGACGGCGACAGCGCAGGCGACGGTGGCACCGACCATGGGGTTGTTGCCCATGCCGATGAGACCCATCATGTCGACGTGCGCAGGCACGGAGGAAGAACCGGCGAACTGGGCGTCGGAGTGCATGCGGCCCATGGTGTCGGTCATGCCGTAGGAAGCGGGGCCAGCGGCCATGTTGTCAGGGTGCAGAGTGCGGCCCGTACCGCCGCCGGAGGCCACAGAGAAGTACTTCTTGCCCTGCTCGATGCACTCCTTCTTATAGGTACCGGCTACGGGGTGCTGGAACCGGGTGGGGTTGGTGGAGTTGCCGGTGATGGACACATCTACACCCTCGTGGTGCATAATGGCCACGCCCTCCCGGACATCATCGGCACCGTAGCAGCGGACGTCAGCCCGCTCACCCTCGGAGTAACGAATCTCCCGGACGATGCTCAGCTTGCCGGTATAGTAGTCAAACTGCGTCTGAACATAGGTAAAGCCGTTGATGCGGCTGATGATCTGGGCAGCGTCCTTACCGAGACCGTTGAGGATCACCCGCAGGGGCTCCTTACGGGCCTTGTTGGCGTTCTTCACGATACCGATAGCGCCCTCGGCAGCAGCGAAGGACTCGTGGCCCGCCAGAAAGGCAAAGCACTTGCTCTCATCGCTGAGGAGCATGGCCCCCAGATTGCCGTGACCCAGACCCACCTTCCGATCCTCGGCC
>URYA01000132.1 GCA_900551975.1 uncultured Collinsella sp.
AGATTGCCGCTTAGGGGCGTTTGCAGCGTCGGCCGGTCCGCCGTTCGGTAGAACGGCGGAACTAAATCAACTTAAAGCCCTTGCGCTTGCCTACGGAGAGGGTGTCGCCCAGCTTGAGGGCGCTGGGATCGATGTTATAGCTCTTGGGAGCCACGGCCTTGCCGTTGATCTTGACGCCGCCGCCGTCGATATCGCGACGAGCCTGGCCGGCGCTCGCCGAAAGACCCAAGTCCTTGAGCAGGCCGGCGAGGTAGATCTGGCCCTCGTCGTTAACAGTCAGCTCAACGTGCTTCTCGGGGAAGTCGGCGAGCTGGCCCTCCTTGAACACGCGGTCGAACTCGGCCTGAGCCTCGTCGCCGGCACCGGCGCCGTGGTAGGTGTCGCACAGGTCGCGGCCCAGAGCGCGCTTGAGCTCGTAGGGGTCGGCAGAACCATCGGCCAGGGCGGCGTCGATCTTGTCGACCTCTGCCGGGGTGAGCGAGCTGGCCAGACGATAGTACTTGCCGATCATCTCATCGGGGATGGACATGGTCTTGCCGAACATATCCTTGGGGGCGTCGGTCAGGCCGATGTAGTTGCCGTAGGACTTGGACATCTTGCGCACGCCATCGGTGCCCTCGAGCAGCGGCATGGTGAGCGCGATCTGCGGCTCCATACCCATCTTCTCCATGAGCTCGCGACCAGCGAGCAGGTTGAAGAGCTGGTCGGTGCCGCCCATCTCGACGTCGGCCTTAATCTGAACGGAGTCGAAGGCCTGCATCACGGGGTACAGGAACTCGTGCAGGGCGATCGGCGTCTGGGACTGGTAGCGCTTGGTAAAGTCGTCGCGCTCGAGGATGCGGGCGACGGTGAACTTGGAGCACACCTGCAGCAGGCCGGCCAGGTCCATCGAAAGAATCCAGTCGCCGTTGTGCACGATGGTGGTCTTCTCGGGATCCAGGATCTTCATGGCCTGGCTCACATAGGTCTCGGCGTTGGCCTCGATCTGCTCCTGCGAAAGCTGCGGACGCGTGGAGTTCTTGCCCGAGGGATCGCCGATCAGCGCGGTGCCGTTGCCGATGATGAGGGTGACGTTGTGGCCCAGGTCCTGGAACTGGCGCATCTTGCGCAGCGGCACGGCATGGCCCAGGTGCAGGTCGGGGCTGGTGGGGTCGACGCCGAGCTTGATGTTGAGGGGCTCGCCCTTCTCAAGCTTCTTGCGAAGGTCGGCCTCGGGAACGATCTGCGCGGCGCCCGAGGTGATGATACGCATTTGCTCGTCAACAGACAGCATTGGGTATCCTCCTTTTGCTATAGCACCCTCACCGGATACGGCGGTGCTGGAAGTCCATAAACTCTCATATGATAACAAACTGACGCGACGCGGCACCTACGACAGGAAAATCCTCGTCCTGCCGCATGCGTCAATGGCAACTGGCAAACGTGTACCGTCACGCTCGACCAGATAGCGTACCTGCCGACGGCGCAAGCAGTCGCGGCAACGGACCTGTCCCGTCGCATCGGTAGCGCAGACGCCCTCGGCGGTCAGCAGGCAGTGCTCGCACACCATAAGCTCGGGACGGTCGGCGTCGACCGGACCCCAGACGCCGGGTTCAGCAGCCAGTTCGGCAATACGCTCCGCATCATTGCCGAGCAACTCGGCCGGCAAGTACACCCGCCCCGCACCGAGTCCGCGCAGCCAGGTAAGCGTGGCCCGATTCGCGCAGAACACCGGCGCCGCCACGTCAAACGTCACGCCCAGCTCGCGAGCGATCACCACCTGTCCCAGGTTGCGGCAGACAACGCGCCCGGCACGCTGCATCAGTGAGCGGGTCCAGTCAGCGTCACACGTGCGGCACACCTCGTCAAGCACCACAACAGCGTCGGACAAATCGAGTTCTCCGCGCGGGTCGGCATCCATCAGCTGCCAAGCAAAAACCATGCGAGCGGGAACCGCGCACTCCACCAACTCCGTCGACGCACCGCCATCCACCGTAACGCCCTCAAAGGGCAGCACCTCAACGGCACGCGCAACGGGCGCAATCGCATCCGCCTCGGCCCGCATGCGCTCCAACACCGCCGCCGTCTGATCCAACACGCCGGCGCTGCGAATCAGGTACACCTCGCAGCCCGTGTCAACCTTACGCTTGCAATGCACGACGACGCGCTCCCCCGCCGCGGCATCCACCGGACAGGGCACCTGCGGCCAGCGCTTGGGCACATCGGGACGCGCGTCGGCACCCGGATAGAACCGAATCTCGAGCGTGTCACCCGCCGCCACGGCGGCATCGAGCTCAACGGTCACCTCTTCGTGGCCAACGGCCACCAGGCGTCCCACGCGCACACCTTGGTTGATCGCACGCTCAAAGCTCATAAGCTCGGCACCCGAACGTCCTCGCAGGTACGCATCGGTAAACCCACGGTTAAACGACCTTCCCAGCTCGCGCTCGAGCTCTTCCACGGCACCGGGGTCCCACGCGCCGTCGCACAGCATATCGAGTGCCCGGCGCCACACCCGCACCACGTTGAATACGTAATCAGGGTTCTTCATGCGCCCCTCGATCTTGAGCGACGCCACGCCGGCATCTACAAGCTCGGGCAGATGCGCAATACCGAGATAGTCGCGCGGGCACAGCAGGTGATCTCCCTCGACGGCGACAACGCTCTGTCCAGCCTCGTCCACCAGGTCGTACGCCAAACGGCACGGCTGCGTGCAGTCGCCGCGCATCGCCGAGCGCCCACGCCGCAGGGCCGAGAACTCGCACGCCCCCGAATAGCCGATGCAAATCGCACCGTGGCAGAATACCTCGATGGGCACGCCCGTGGCACATAGCGCCGCAATCTCGTCGACCGTCAGCTCGCGTGCCGTCGTCACGCGCTCGACCCCAAGCTCATCGGCGGCAAGCCGCACGGCGCTCTCGCTATGAGCGCCCGCCTGCGTGGACAGGTGAATCTCGACCCCGGGAATCGCCGCGCGCAGCGCGCAGGCCAACCCGGCATCGGCGACAATCAGAGCATCGGCGCCCAACTCCAGTGCATGAGCTCCCAACGCCACCGCGTCGGACAACTCATCGTCAAACACGAACACGTTGAGCGTCACGTACACACGCACGCCATGGGCATGCGCCACGGCGCAGCCGCGCGCAAACTCGTCGTCGGTAAAACCGTGCGCACTCACACGGGCGTTAAAGCCGCCCAACCCCGCATAGATGGCATCGGCACCCGCGGCGATGGCCGCAAGCATCTGGTCGAGCCCGCCCGCCGGCGCCAGCAGCTCGGGCAGCGCCGTGCCGGCAGCATCCAATCCAGTCTCGTATTGTCCGCTCGGCCCCATCGTCCGAATCGCCATCGACAAACTCCTTACCAAGGTATGCATTCACTCTGAAAAATGCCGTCTTCCAGCATACACGAGGCCTCGCGCGCCCCGTTTGGTTTATCGTGTAATAACTTATGTCCATCCTGCCCCGACGGCACATCCACCGTCCGGCGCGACATACCTGGAGGTCAATATATGGGTCCTCGCCAACGACAGGGACGCAGCCGTTCAAAGACGCATGCTCTGCCCATAATCCTGCTCTCGTTTTTGGGCTTTTTGCTTATCGCGGGCGTGGCATTTGGCATCGGCATGGTCGGCAACGTCAACCGCTGGCTGTCCGATCTGCCCGACTACACCGACGCCAACGCGTATCTGGTGAGCGAGCCCACCGAGATCGTCGACTGCAACGGCAACAAGATCGCAAGCTTCTACACGCAAAACCGCAAGTCCATCACCAAGGACGAGGTCTCCCCCTACGTGCTGCAGGGCACCGTTGACGTCGAGGACGAACGCTTCTACGAGCACGGCGGTATCGACCTGTGGGGTATCGCGCGTGCTGCGGTGGCAACCCTCGGCGGCGGGCACGAAGGCGCCTCGACTATCACCCAGCAGCTGGTGCGCAACACCATCCTGCAGGAGGAGCAGTTCGACTCGACCATCGAGCGTAAGGTGCGCGAGGCCTACATCGCCGTCAAGATGGAGGACATGTACTCCAAAGACGAGATCCTCATGATGTACCTCAACACCATCTATTACGGCCACGGCGCCTACGGTATCGAGGCCGCCGCCGAGACCTACCTATCCAAGAGCGCCGCCGACCTCACCCTCAGCGAGGCCGCGCTGTTGATCGGCCTTCCCAACTCGCCCTCGCAGTACGACCCCACGGTCAACCCCGACCTGGCGCTGTCCCGTCGCAACAAGGTCCTCGACAACATGTTGCGCCTGGGCCACATCACGCAGGAGGAGCACGATGCCGCACAGGCCGAGCCCATCACCCTCAACGTGACCGAGATTTCGGGCAGCGGCGTAGACGTATACTCGCAGCCCTACTTTGTCGCCTATGTTAAGCAGCTGCTGGAGCAGGAGTTCTCGACCGACGTGCTCTTTAAGGGTGGCCTGACCGTCAAGACCACCATCGACCCCACGATGCAGCAGGTGGCAGAGAATGCCGTCCGCGAGCAGCTCGACACGCTCTCACTCGACGGTCTGGACATGGGCATGGTCGTCGTCGACCCCAAGACCGGCTACATCAAGTGCATGGTGGGCGGCTACGACTACAACGCCGACGAGAACCACGTAAACCATGCCACGGCCAAGCGTCCCGTCGGCTCCACCTTCAAGGCCTTTACGCTGGCAACTGCCATCCAAAACGGCATGAACCCCAACGTCACCCTCAACTGCAACTCACCGCTCAAGGCCAAGGGCACCACGACCGAGGTCCAAAACTACGCCAACCATAGCTATGGCAACATCACGCTTAAGCAGGCAACGGCATACTCCTCCAACACCGGCTACATCCAGGTGGCGGAAGCCGTCGGCAACAGCAAGATCATCTCGCTCGTCAAAAAGCTCGGCATCGATCCCGCCAAGGACAACATCGAGGACGTTCCCGTCATGACCCTCGGCACCGGCTCGAGCTCGCC
>URYA01000133.1 GCA_900551975.1 uncultured Collinsella sp.
TCATCTTTTTAGCCGGTGACAGTATGATCCTCATTCCAGCTCACCCAACATCTTTTCTGCATCTTCCGCAGCCTTTACCTTATCATTTGCACGGATGATAATTCCATTTTCATCAATCAGATAGGTTGTACGGACGACGCCCATGGAACACGACATGCTTTTGCAGCCCGCGGTCAGCAACATATTGCTTGCAGTACGGTAAGGCAGAGCCGTCTCCTACTATGTGCAGCTCGAAATCATCGCGGTTCTTTAACGAGTCAACGGCCTCTAACACGCAAGGCATGTACTGAAGCTTGCCGATGTTGCCCATGATCAAGAACCGCACCTTGTCCGAAGGAAGGGCTGTAAGGTCCATGTCCAGGTATGAATCCTCGGCGTATTGTGGCAGGTAAAATACCTTATCGCGACTGATTCCAAACTCCTGATCGAAGTAATCGACATAGGAGCTGGCATTTGTCGCGCTAACGTTTGCCTGACGGTAGATCTTCGAGCTCATAGCCTTGATAAACGGCATCGCGAAGTTGAGCTTGTCTGGCAGCATCGCCTTGATCGCATCAGGCCAGATGTCAGCGCAATACAGGAACACGGGGATGCCGGTTCGTTTTTTAATTCGCATGGCGGGTTCGGACATAAGAACTGGAGACAACTGATAGGCGAATATCACATCGAAATCACTCGACAGGTTGCCAACCATTTTGTCGGCCTCTCGCATGTAGCTGAGATAATTCTTCGCAAGACCTATGATTCCGGGCTTCCTGGGAATTTCCTCCACACGAATAATGTTGACGCCGTTTCGAACCTGCTGGCGATTCTTGCCGTGCATGTATTCCTCGGGCACAACACCCTTTGGATAGTTAGGAATGCCAACAAGTGCAGTCACTTGGTGGCCGCGCTGTACAAGCTCCTCGCATATCTCGGTTATCTGAAAATGCTCTGGCCAGTAATGCTGGCAGACCATTAAAATTCTCAACGTCCAGTCCTTTTCTTTCCAAACATTGCACCGAAAGTGCCGGTAAAGCATTTCCAATCCATACGGAAGCAACGGTTCCGCACATAACGGAGCTCGATCTTCTGTCGCAAGCCGCTTTCAAATGTCGCGGCGTTACGATCAGTGGCCTGCCACAGGCCGGTAATGCCCGGTGTGACGCTCAGTAACTCTTCCTTCTCCTCTTCGGAGAAGTGCTGTTCCAGCTCGTCGCGCGTGATGGGGCGCGGGCCGATCACGGACAGATCGCCCTTGAGCACGTTGAGGAACTGCGGTATCTCGTCGAAGGAGCACTTGCGGATGAACTGGCCCACCTTTGTGATGCGTGGGTCGTTATCGACCTTGCGCTCCACCTCCCACTGGTGCAGCTGCTCGGGGCTCAGGTACTTCTGCACATCACCTGCATCAGAGACCATGCTGCGAAGCTTAAGCACGCGAATCACCTGGCCTCCCCTGCCCACGCGCTCCTGCGTGTAGATTGGGTAGCCCGGGGACTCCACGCAGATTGCGGCGCAGACACAGGCCATGGGAATCGCCAGCACCGCGGCGCACCCAGCGCTGAAGGCTATATCGAACGTTCTCTTGCATATGCGGTAGAAGAGGGTCCCGGTAGGTTTCCTAGGCATGGGCTAGCACCCCGCCAACGGAAAAGTCTCGGGAAATGCCTCTAGCAGGCACCCCCCCCGTTATCATTTCGACGACCGTGAGCGCCACGATCTTTAGGTCAGTGGCAACCCCGCGCTTTGCGATATACTCCAAATCGCGGCGGACCATGCCGTCGAAGTCGGTGCCGTTGCGGTCCGTAACCTGCCACCAGCCGGTAATCCCCGGCTTTACGGCCAGGCGCTGCAGGTCGTATTCGGTGTACTCGGCCACCTCATTCGGAAGTGGCGGACGCGGGCCCACGACGGACATCTGGCCCAGAAACACGTTCAGGAACTGCGGGAACTCGTCGATGGAGTGCTTGCGGATGAACTTGCCGATTTTCGTTACGCGCGGGTCGTCCCTCATCTTGAACATGGCACCGGCAATCTCGTTTAGCTCCTTGAGCTCGGCGAGGCGCTCGTCGGCGTCCTTGTACATGCTTCGGAACTTCCACATTCGGAAGGTGGACAGGCTGCCGTCGCGGTGGGTCTGTCCCACGCGGATCTGGCTGTAGAACGGGTTGCCCTCGCTCTCAAGGCGGATGGCCGCGGCGAGCACCAGGCTCGGTACGGCGATGACGGCCAAGACACAGCCGCTGAACACGATGTCGAAGGCTCGCTTCACAACCCTGTAGACAAAGCGCGAGCGGTCCCAGTCCACGATGGATTGCATGGCCTTGTAACGGCCGACGCCCTCGCGCCGGTCCATGGCCTGAGCAATCAGTGCCGCTCCCGCGGGCGCATCCGTTGCATATTCTGTTTTATCCGACACGTTCTCTTCCAACACTTCGTCCCCGGGTCGGGGGTCCTTCCTGTTCTGAGTAGCAACCGTCTGCAGCTAGGCGATCGCCTTTTTAAGGTTTCGCATTACGCGCTGCTCGGCCGAAAGCACGGCAAGGCCAACGCGCGTAGTTACGCGTCGGCCGCACAGGTTGAGCTCCAAATAAGCAGTGCTCTTGCGTCTGTTATGGTTTTGATGAGGCCTTCGTGGCCCAGTAGCGGACCAGCGGTTACTACGACCTGGTCGCCGTCTTTTAGGGCCTCGCTCATGGGTACTACGCGGTCTCCCCTATGCGTAAATCCGCCAATAAGCTGAACCTCTTCTTTTGCCAGCGGCACAAATTGACCGTCCTGGGAAAGCACCCGGGCAAAGTCGTCCATGCGTAGCAGATACTGTTGCACGGTACGGGGATCTGCCGTGTCGCAGATAAGATAACCGGGAAAGAGCGGCTTAGTCGTATTGACCCATTCGCCGTGAACTTTAATCTCGGTTTGAAATTGGGGATAAAAGAGCTCCTGCATGGCGCTCGCCGGCACCATGCGCTCGCGCATTACGTCTTCGCGACCGTTAATGACCTGGATCACATACCACACGAGCACCACCCCCTTGCTGTCTTACGTGTGGCTCACGAGGTTTGTGTATGGCTTCGCCAGGGCGCTTGTGCGCGAAGGCGATCCATATTCAAACCCTGAGCCCAGTTAGACAAGCACGTGGCTCTGCCCCACCGTGAACGGTATGTATAAGCGCAGTTGCTGGAGACGCGGACGTGTATCGCAAAAAGACCGCATCCCCAGCTGGCTGCGTGCGACCCAGTCAAGCGGGTACAAAACTGAATCGCACGCAAACAGCTGGAAGACTGCTACGCTTTGGCATACAATCTACTAATTATTTGCACTAGAGAATTAACTCAATACAAATAAACAACGTCGCATGACTTCTTTATTGGAGCTCGTGGTGTTTCTGGCACCGCCGTTACGGCCGGATGCTGATCGACCCTGCGCTTTGTGGCTTGCTGAAGCCGCGAGCACAGTTGAACTCATGTACCGTTAGGTATCCTAGCACAAGCTGATAGCGAAACTGATTTGGGCAGTACTGGACAACATTTCGTTCATTTAGCGTGTTCAAGTGGGCTATTTGGAGATGCTGTTCACATTGATGCAGGTTATTGAGGTACTTGCGGTGATTAGGGGCGTTCTTGAAGCCCAAATGAAGCAACGTGCTGCGCCGATGCCCCCAACGTGGACACACTTTTTGCCCTATAAGCCGAAATAAATTGTGCAACTTTTTGTTGGCGTAGGTAGGGTTTGCGTCGCGAGGTATTTTGGCATAAAAAAGCCTTCGGAATTCCGAAGGCCTTTGCATTCACGATGGTGGAGACGAGGGGGATCGAACCCCTGACCTCTTGACTGCCAGTCAAGCGCTCTCCCAGCTGAGCTACGCCCCCGTGACGAAGAAATACTATAGGGGAAGTTGGCGTGGGGTGCAAGGACTTTTTTGGTCAGCCTCTAAATGCCTATTGATATAGGTAAGCGATGGCAGTGCCGGTGTGAACTTGGATCGTGGCTGATGACCTGACAACGTTGCTAATGCCCGTGTCAGCCAAGAGTCCTAGGGGGGAATGATCCAACTCCCATTCTAGGCCGTACTCACTTACCACCGTACCAGGGGCTATGGCGATGATGGAGAACGTCTTGCCTTCGGAGCCCTCGATGGTCCACGATTCGCCTGCGTGAAGGATGCGGGCCATGGTCTCGTCCTCTGCAATCCAGACAGGGGCATCCTCATAACCTGCGAGCAACCCCAGTACGGAAAGCGCCATATCAGGACGGCCGCCGGTGGCGCAGGTCGCAACCACTTCGGCACCCGGCCAGCGACGGCGAACGGAATCGAGCGCCAGTGCCAGATCGGTATAGTCCTTGTAGGGGTCGTGGCGCTCAACTTCAAATTCAGTGGCGGCATCGACCAATGCGCGACCCGCGTCGCTCACCGTGTCGGCATCTCCCACATACACGTCGCAGTCCAGCCCCGCGCCCAGCAGCGCGTCGAGTCCGCGGTCCACGGCGACAACGTGGTCGCACTCTCCCGCCAGCCTACGCAACAAATCCGCGCTCGCCACCACGGGCGAGCCGCAGACTACAAGTACTTTGCAAGCCACAGCCCTCGCCTATCCCTCAAACGAAAGCACGCGGGCCAGATCCAGCTCCTCGTAGCTGTCGATAAAGATATCGCAGTTGGCGCGCACGTCGTCGCGCTTCATGCGGCCGTGTGGGTCATAGATGCCCACGCGCTTAAAGCCTGCGGTGCCAGAGCTCTTAAGGCCAAAGACCGCGTCCTCAAACACCCACGCGCGCTCAAACTTGTGTCCATGGTGCTCTTCCAGGCGTCGCCGCGCCAGCTCGTACACATCGGGGAACTGCTTGGAGCGTCCCGCCTCGCCCGTCGTGGTAATAAACTCCATATAGCGATCAAGGCCGGCGCCCGCAAGTGCAGACTTAACCAACTCGGCGGGCG
>URYA01000134.1 GCA_900551975.1 uncultured Collinsella sp.
TCGCCGCCGTCGCGGCAAGTTGCTGGGCGAGCCTAAGCCGGAGGCCAAGCTTCCGGGCGGCGTGGTGCAGCCCTCGTTGCCGTTTGGCGAACCGGAGCCCACGTCCGAGCCTTCAAGCGAGCAGGAGACGCCGGCCGCCGAGCAGGCTACTGCCGCCGAGACCGTCGCGCCCGCGCCCGAGGCCGCGCCCGCAGCCACCGAGGCCGAATCGGAGTCCAATGACCGCCTGGCAGCCATGATGCGCCGCAGCGCCCGCCGCGAGGAAGCCTACGTGCCCACCTCGCAGCTCCGCCGCTTCACCCTGCCCGATTCGGCGCCCATCATGCGCCGCGTCATGGGTTTTCTGTCCGATCAGGCACGCGCGCTCATCCACGCCGGCGTGTCACGCGACCGTATCTGCATCGATCCGGGTCCGGGTTTTGGCAAGACGGCCAACGAAGACATCGTCATCCAGCGCGAGACCGCCAAGATGGCGTCGCTGGGCTATCCGCTCATGTGTGCCGTGTCGCGCAAGCGCTTTGTGGGCGCCGTCTCGGGCGTGACCGAGGCCGCCGAGCGCGATGCCGCTACGTTTGGCGTGTGCCTGGGCGCCATCCAGGCCGGTGCCAACATCGTGCGCGTGCACGACGCCGCGGGTTTTGCGCAGGTCCTGAACGGCTGTTGCCAAGCCGCAGCCGCGTCGCGCGTTTGTGGCCGTGGGCTCCAACCTGGGGCATCGTTGCGACAACATCCGCGCCGCGCGCGACATGATCGCCGAGATTCCGCTCACCTGTGTGTCCAACTGCTCGCGCATCTACGAGAGCGAGCCGGCCTACGAGACGCGCCAGGACGCGTTTGCCAACGCCGTCATCGAGATCAAGACCGAGCTGGCGCCGCTGGTGCTGCTCGACGAGCTTATGAAGATCGAGGCCGAGCTGGGGCGCGACCGATCCAAGAAGGCCAAGGTCAACGGCCCGCGCACTATCGACCTGGACCTGCTGTGGATGGATGGCGAGACCCATGGCGGCAAAAAGCTGCGCCTGCCGCATCCGCTGATCGGCGAGCGCGACTTTGTGCTGGTGCCGCTCGAGGACCTGATGCACGACCCGGCGCGGTTCTTCCGCTACAACGGCGTCGAGGTCAAGGAGCCCGAGGATCGCGTGGGCCATATCGTGGGCGAATTGGGGCGTATGTAGATGATTGAGATGAATGCTGTTGCCGCCGGTACCGAGCTCGACGCGGCACGTGACGCGGGTCGCGAGGGTGTGCCCGCGGGCTGGTGCGCTTGGAGCGTGGGCGAGGCGTCGTTGACGTTTTCGCTGGTCGTGCGCCCGGATGTGAATATGCACGCCTTCCATGGCCTGCCGTTTGTGGCGGCGATGGGCATGATGGACGCGCTCGCGGGAACGGCATCGACGCCGGGGCTGGGCCTTGTCGGCAAGGTGGGCATTCAGTGGCCGAGCGATATCGTGTACGGCGCGCCCGCGTTTGAGACGTCGTTTGCACGCGTCACCGTCAACGGCGGTGCCGGTGCCGCGGGCATGTTCGGTGCCGTGACGGTGGATATTGAGCGCGCGGCGCTGGGCGAACTTGGCGTGGATGTGACCGATGAAGCGCTGGTCGAAGCGCTGACTACCGCCGTACTGGCCCGCGTGGACGCCTGGGCGGTTGTCGCCAACACGCCGCAGGGCGCCGCCGGCCTGCTGGCTCCCGTGCTGGGCGAGTACTTCGACATGGTGCCGCTGCTGGGCCGCCAGGTTGCGGCGGTGTCGCCCAACGGCTTGCCGCTTGCGGTCGGTGTGTTTGCGGGCCTGGACATCTGGGGTCGCGCGACCATCAAGACCGATGCCGGCGAGCAGGAGTTTCCGCCTGAGGCCGTACGGATTCGCGGTCTGTAGCGTCTCGGCTTCGCCAGAGCCTACGCTAGCTCTTGCATGCGGCGGTAGATTTCGCAGATACCCTTGATGGTGAGCTGTCCGTCGACCACGTCGAAGGCATCGGTCGAATCGGCGACGATGCCGGCGAGACCGCCCGTGGCGATAACGGTGGCATCCTCGCGCCCTAGCTCGCGCTTCATGCGCGCGACCAGGCCCTCGGCCATGGCGGCGGCGCCCGTCACGGTGCCCACCTTGATGCACTCCTCGGTATCGCGGCCGATGGCATGCTCGGGCGCCTCGAGCGGCACGCTGGCGAGCTTGGCGGCACGGGCAGCAAGCGCGTCCATGGAGATGCGGATGCCCGGCGCGATCGCTCCGCCAATGTAATAACCGTCCTCGTCGATGACGTCGATATTGGTCGCGGTGCCAAAGTCCACCACGATTGCCGGCGCGCCGTAGAAAGTTTCGGCCGCAACGGCGTTAGCGACGCGGTCGGCACCTACGGCCTGGGGGCGCGCCGCGCGCAGCTTGGTCACGGCGGCCGTCTGCGGCCCAATGACGATGGCGTCCGCGGCAATGCGGTCGGCCACGGCGTGCCATTCGCGCGAGAGCTGCGGCACCACGCCCGCAAAGGCGATCGCGTCGACCGCGTCGAGCGAAAGGCCGTACATCTTAAAGAAACCCATCAGGCGCACATGGATCTCGTCGGCGGTATAAGAGCGGTCGGTGGGCATGCGCCACGACTGCACCAGCTCGTCTCCGTCAAACAGGCCCATGGCCGTCTGCGTATTTCCCATATCGATAGCGAGCAGCATGTCTACTCCCGGTGTTGGCATAAAAGGACGCGCACCATTGTATACGTGCCGTCGACGGCGCTCGGCTGCGATTCGTTTACGGTGATAGGGGCTGGGTTTTAAATATGAAGGAATTATGCTCTACGAGATTTTCCTTGCCGCTTACCGAACTCCCGCGTAATATTCTTTCTTGCGCACATGAGGCGCCCAGACATTGCGGGGTGGAGCAGTCTGGTAGCTCGCCGGGCTCATAACCCGGAGGTCGTAGGTTCAAATCCTGCCCCCGCGACCAAGAACTTGCAGCTCGTCGGCCTAGCCGGCGAGCTTTTTTGTTATCCCGGGACCGTGTTTTCGGTCCAATTCTCGGCCTCTCAATCAAAGATCTCGATCTGTAACATCTAGACCCGATTTGGGCGGCCAGGTGTTACAGATCGAGATATGCCGGTGGGTTGGGTCGTGTTTGTCTAAATCTGTAACACGAGGGACGGATTTTGCCGAGTTGTTGTTATAGATTGAGATTTTCTAGCAGGTGGGTTTGGTTTGTCTCGATCTGTAACAGGTAGGCCCCGATTTTGCCGCGTAACTGTTACAGATTGAGATAAACCGACGGGCCGCCCCGCCCATCCCCATCCACCTGCCGCTACCTGCTGTCCGCCGATTTCCGTTGCGCTGTTGTATTCCCATGCCATATCCTCTAGACAACTACGCGGCATCATCGCCGTCGCGCCTACAAGAGAGGAATGTCCATGACCGCACCTGCATCCAAGCTGCTCCAGCCCATTACGGTTGGCCCCCTTGAGCTCAAGAACCGCATTATGTTTCCGCCGCTGACCACCGGCTACGAGGAGCGCGACGGTTCCATTGGCGAGCGCAGCCTGGCTTTTTACGAGCGCCTGGCCCGTGGCGGCGTGAGCTACATCGTCATCGGTGACGTTGCCCCCGTCATGACCGCAAGCCCCACGCCCAAGCTGGCAACCGACGCCCAGATCCCCACGTTTAAGGCCCTGGCCGACACCGTCCACAAGCACGGCGCCAAGGTCGCGCTGCAGCTGTTCCACCCCGAGTACGATGTGCCCGGTGTCGGCCGCATGGTCATGGGATCCATGGCCGCCGCCAAGGCCGCGCAGGAGGCCAAGGCCGCCGGTGACGAGGAGACCTTTGCCGCCAAGATGGCCGAGTCCAACGAGATTCGCAATCAGGCCTACGCCAAGCTGCATCACGACATGCAGCACTTTGTGAACGAGGCGAGCGTAGAGCAGCTCACCCAGATCAAGGAGGCCATCGCTGCCTCGGCCGCTCGCGCACAGCAGGCCGGGATCGACGCTATCGAGGTCCACGGCGACCGCTTGGTGGGTTCGCTGTGCTCGGCCATCCTCAACCAGCGCACCGACGAGTACGGTGGTTCGTTCGAGAACCGCGTTCGCTACGCGCTGGAGGTCGTCGCTGCCATTAAGGAAGCCGCGCCGCAGCTGATGGTGGAGTACAAGCTCCCCGTGATCATGGAGAACCCCGATGGCACGCCGCGCGGCAAGGGTGGCTTGCAGCCCGACGAGGCATGCGAGTTCGCCAAACTGCTCGAGGGCGCGGGCATCGACATGATCCAGGTCGCGCAGGCCAACCACACCGGCAACATGGGAGACACCATTCCGCCCATGGGCGCCATGCCCTACAACTGGACGCTGCCCGTGGCCGAGCGCGTCAAGGCCCTGGTCTCCGTGCCGGTGGCAACCGTCGGCCGTGTTGTTTCGGTCGAGGCCGGCGAGAAGATTCTGGAAGACGGCGCCGCCGACATCATCGCCTATGGCCGCTCGCTCATGTGCGACCCCGACATTGCGCTGAAGGCCGCCACGGGTGAGCCCATCCGCGAGTGCCTCAACTGCAACAAGGGCTGCGTCGACGCGATTCAAAACCGCAAGTACATCTCGTGCGTGCTCAATGCCGAGAACGGCGACGAGGCGACCATCGCCATCAAGCCGGGCGAGGGCGACAAGAAGATCGCCGTGGTGGGCGGCGGTATTGCCGGCCTGGAGGCCGCGCGCGTGGCAGCCAAGCGCGGCTACGACGTGACCGTCTACGAGGCGAGCGACCATCTGGGCGGCCAGATTGTGCTGGCGGCCGCGCCCCCGCGCAAGGACGAGATCATGCGCTCGGTCGAGTACTACGAGAAGATTCTGCCTGGCCTGGGCGTGAAGGTTGAGCTCAACCACGTCGCTAGCCCCGCGGACCTCAACGCCGCCGATGCCGCGATTGTGGCTGGGGG
>URYA01000135.1 GCA_900551975.1 uncultured Collinsella sp.
CAACGATATGGCACCGTGGGGACACATGTATGTCAATCCTGGTCTAACAGAGCCTTATCGAATCCCAGGTTCTGGCTCACGCCCTTGAGCGTGTGCGCTGCCATAAACGCACCTTCGGCGTCTCCTGCCGCCATGGCGGCCTCCAGCTTGTCCATGCTCTCGTCATCCAAAAACTTGAGGGCAAAGCGGGCAAGCATTTCCTCGCCCATCAGCCGAGCGCACGCGTCATCATAATTAGCGCCGATCTTCTCATACGCCTCACGCATGGAAATCATGGATTAAAACTCCTTTGGTCAAACTAAATCGTGGGAAACGCGACAACGTCGGCGGGGCGTGCCAACGTCTCGGCAATACGGTCTTGCACCTCGAGCAGGCAGTCGAGCAACAGTGGGTTAAAGGTGCCGCACTTACCGTCCAGGATCATCTGGATCGCCTCCTTGTGCGGGATAGCGTCCTTGTACACGCGCACGCTCGTCAGCGCATCATACACGTCGGCCACCGAGACCACCTGCGCGACGATGGGGATATCGTCGCCCTTAAGGCCATCGGGATAGCCCTTGCCGTCCCAGCGCTCGTGATGCCAACGCGCAATCTGGTACGCATATTCCATAAGCGCATTGCCGACGTGATGGCGGCCCAGCTCAAGCAACATGTCGGCGCCCATCGTGGTATGCGTCTTCATAATCTCGAACTCCTCGGGCGTAAGGCGCCCGGGTTTGTTGAGAATCGCATCGTCAATCGCCATCTTGCCGATATCATGCAGCGCCGAAGCCAGGGCAATCGTGGAGCGTTCCTCGTTGTCGAGGGAAATGGTGTCGCTACGCTGGACCAGACAGCCAAGCAGCAGCTCGGTCAGCTTTTCGATGTTCGTAACGTGCCTGCCGCTCTCGCCGTTGCGAAGCTCCATGACGCCGGCCATGATGTCGATGAGCATGCGACTGTTCTTGACGCGCTCGTTGTACTGCTGGGACAGCAGGCTCGTCAGGCGGCGCTGTTTGGCGTATAGGCGGATGGTGTTGCTTACACGACGGCGCACGACACGGGAGTCAAACGGGCGGTTGATATAGTCCGAGGCGCCCAGCTCGTACGCGCGCAGAACCATATCATCGGAATCTTCGCTCGAAATCATGATGAAAGGCAGATTGTCGATACCCGATCGGCGCGACAGATCGGCCAGCACCTCAAAACCGCTTATGCCCGGCATGACAATATCCAGCAGCACGAGCGACAACTCATCGCCATAGCGGTCGACCATGTCGAGCGCCGTACGACCGTTGGCGGCCTCGAGGATGCAATACTCGTCCTTGAGCATCTCGTTGAGAATGGCTCGGTTCATCTCGGAGTCATCGACAATAAGCACCAAAGGCTTTTCGCTTTGGAAGGCTTCGATGGAATCGGCATCGGTCACGACCGTACCGGCTTTTGCCTTAGCGCGGCTCAATAACTGGACAGCGCGGCCAACGCCCTCATCGACCGTCTCGCCATGAATGCGAACGCCACCAACACATGCCGTCAAGCTCACGTACTCATGGCCCGGAACAATCGTGGCATGAACGGCATCGGACACCTGATGCAGGCGACGGGTGAAGTCATCGGAGGGAATATTGGGCATGACGACCACAAACTTGTCGCAGCCATAGCGTACGAGCTCGTCAGTCGAACGAATTCCGCTGCGTATGGCTGTCGCCACAGCACCGAGCGCAAGGTCGCCGGCATGACGGCCACACGTATCGTTGAAGACCCTAAAATCATCAAGGTCGATCACCGCAACGCCGGCATTCATGCGGGCGCTACGGAGCTTTTCCTCGTAATATCGGCGATTGCGCACACTCGTCAGCACGTCGGTGTAGACGAGGTCCTCTTCTGCAGCCTCTTGCTCATCGATCGGACGCACCATCAGCAAAACATGAGGCTCACCCTCGACCTTTAGAGGGCGCAGACGGGCGCGGTATTCAACGCCATCGTTGAGCAGTTGCTCCGACACCTCATCGGAATCTGTCAAGGCCTCAAGACTTGACTGACGCAGACAAGGGCAGCGATCGCCGGCGAGCAGGCAGTTAGGCTCGCTCTTAATCTGATCGGCCGACAGCAAACGCACCACGGGGTAGGTCTTCGCGACGCGGGCGACCTCGGCGGCAGCCTCCTCGTCGGTTAGATTGACCTCGTGATTATTGAGCATATGGGGCCCTTTCGATAGTTTCGCATGGTAGCGGTGGGTTCCAAATGTTACAAGGTTAACACCTTGCCGATGCAGGTAAGCACGTGAATGCTGTTACATTTTTATGAGTTGGCAGACGGCGCGATTGAAGCCGCAGACGTGAGGTCTTGAGCACATTTGTTAACACGGCCGAAACGTTTGCGAGTGAAGCCTGTTTTGTTTTTTGCAGCTGTTAGAACCCCAGGATGCCACGGACAGTCTGGGCAGCCACTGTCGGGCGATCGCGCAGGCCGTTGTGCGCGCCGGGAACCATTACGAGTGGACAGCCCAAAAGCTCAGCCGCCACCCTCGTACCAGCCTCGCGAGGTGTATCGACCGAAAGCTCGCCCAAAAACACGGCCGACACCGCCTTTGACGCGCGGGCGCGCTCCCAGTCGGGAGCATATGTCATATTCGTTCCGTATTCATTGGCCATAAAGCAACGACCATTGCGCAGGGCATGTTTGGTTTCCGCTTCGGTCGTCCCGGGAGCCTCGGGGTCCAAGTCGCCGAGGGCTACCAAGAAAAGCCGGAGCGCCCTTGAAACCTTTCCAGTCGCAATCATATCGAGCAAAACCGGAGATGCGCCCATACCGACGCCTTCGGCCGACACAGCCGGCTCATGCAGAATCGCACGGGCGACGAGATGGGGTTCAGTACGAAGAAGCTCCAGCGCCACCAACGTACCGGCGCTATGCGCAAGCACATTTGCCGGAGCGCCAACGTGTTCGATCACGGCTTGCAGGTCGGCGGCCTGAGCGGCAAGATCATAGCTGTCGTCTGCCGCATCGCTGCTGTCACCGCAGCCGCGGCGGTCGTAGGCAATTACGCGGTAGTTGCGACTGAGCTCACAAGCGATACCGTCAAAAAATGTGCCGTCGACACAAGCGCCGTGCACGCACACCAAGGCAGGAGTATCAGGCGACACATCCGGGCCGGCATATTCGCGACAGGCAATCGTGGTGCCCGCATTCTCGACCGTAAAATCCATGTTGTGCCCCCATCATCAATGCTCATCCAGTTGCACGTCAGTGCGGTTGGATGGACCCGCATTGCCTTACACCTTGTTAACAGATTAACTTTACCCGACCCGAGGCTTTTCATGACACGGCATAATGAGCGACGTGAAAAAACGAAACTTGTAAAGCAAGAGCCCGCACCCTGCTTTGGAGCCGATGCTATGCTTAGGCACAATTGTCTTGAGGAGCATATGCCTATGTCTACGTTTTTAAATGCCAGCCCCATCTTTGGGCCCGTTCGCAGCCGTCGCCTTGGCCTCTCGCTCGGCGTCAACATGATGCCGGCCAGCGGCAAAATCTGCACGTTCGACTGCATTTACTGCGAAAACGGTCTCAATGCCGAGCGCCCCTGCCATGAGCCGCACAACACAGCTGCCGTGGTACTCGACGCGCTCGAGGCAAAGCTGCGCGAGATGACAGCCGAGGGCGAGCTCCCCGATGTGATCACCTTCGCAGGCAACGGCGAGCCCACCGCCGCACCGGAGTTTCCGCAGGCCATCGCCGGCGCCGTCGCGCTGCGCGACGAGCTTGCCCCAAACTCCAAGATCGCCGTGCTCTCCAACGGCACGCGCGCCGACCGCCCCGAGGTGCACGATGCGCTCATGATGGTCGACGACAACATTCTTAAGCTCGATACGGTCGATCCGGCATTTATCCAGCTGCTCGACCAGCCTGTTGGCCCCTACGACGTCGAGCACCAGATTGAGACGTTCGCAAGCTTTGACGGTCACGTTATTATCCAGACGATCTTCTTGACCGGTGAGTATCTGGGCAAGCCCATCGACAACACCGGCGAGGAGTACGTTGCCCCCTGGCTCGCGGCGCTTGAGCGCATTCGCCCACAAGAAGCGACCATCTACACGGTGGCGCGCGAGACGCCGGTCGCCGGCCTTGCCAAAACGGCGCCCGACGTCCTCGATGCCATTGCCGCGCGCGTCCAAGCCCTCGGCATCCCCTGCCAGGTGAGCTACTAGCGCGCAGCTGCCCTGTGAGTGGGCTATACTAGCTGCGGATGAAAGGAAGTTAGCCATGTATGACAAAGGACCCGTTCCTGGCCGCAACGACGCTTGCTGGTGCGGCAGCGGCAAAAAATATAAGAAATGTCACAGCGCCTTCGACGAGCGCCTCGAGCGCCTGTGGGAGGAGGGCTGGGAGGTTCTGCCCCGTACGCTCTACAAGACGCCCGCCGATATCGAGGGCATCAAGCGCTCGGCCGCCATCAACGTGGGCGTGCTCGATTACGTAGGCGAGCACATCACCGCGGGCATGACCACCAACCAGATCGACCAGATGATCTACGACTACACCGTCGAGCACGGCGGCACGCCGGCCGACCTCAACTACGAGGGCTACCCCAAAAGCGTGTGCACCTCGATCAACGACGTCGTCTGTCACGGTATCCCCTGCGATACAGACGTGCTGCACGAGGGCGACATTATCAACGTGGACTGCTCCACGATTTTGGACGGCTACTTTAGCGACTCGAGCCGTATGTTCTGCATCGGCGAGGTATCCGAGGAAGCAAAACAGCTGGTACAGGTTTCCAAAGAATGTGTAGAGCTGGGACTCAAGGAAGTCAAACCCTGGGGATTTTTGGGAGACATTGCACAGGCAGTTTCCGACCACGCCCATAAAAACGGCTACACCGTCGTCCGCGAAATCGGCGGTCACGGG
>URYA01000136.1 GCA_900551975.1 uncultured Collinsella sp.
TGCCGCCGCCGTGCTCGGCATGCAGCATGAGCATCACGTCGAGCAGCATGGCCTCGTCGCGGGTGAATGCCATGCCGCCGCGCAACACCTGCAGGATGGTCTCGGCGGTGGAGAGACCGGGTGTGGGGTGCGGTACATGAACCTCGGAGCCGCGGCGCTTGGCGACCGAGGCCATATGCGCGAAGGCGGCGATGCGGGGGAGACGGGCGAGCATGGAGATGGCGACGTCGATTTCGTGCTCGGGCGTGATCACGTCTGGTTCGGCATCGAAGGCGTAGAGCAGCAGCACGGCGCGCTGGAGCACGTTCATGATGCTCGACGACACCGTGGTCATAGGGAACTCTTTGACGTACTCGTCGCTCAGATGTCCAAAGGCGCCCAGGCGCTCGCAGAAGCCGTCGAGCTCTTCCTTGTTGGGCAGCGAACCCGTGATAAGCAGATAGGCGACTTCCTCGTAGCCGTAGCGATTCTCGGCCTGGGCATTGTTGACCAGATCCTCGATGCTGTAGCCGCGAAGCGTGAGCTTGCCCTGATCGGGCACGACCTTTCCGTCGACCTTGTTGTAGCCGTGCACATCCGAGATGCGAGTGAGGCCCGCGACCACGCCCGAGCCGTCGGCATTGCGCAGGCCGCGCTTGACATTGTGCTCGACAAACAAGCCCTCGTCATAAGGGTCGGTCGGCAGGCCGTGGTAGAGGCTTTCGCTCTCGGGCGAAATCTGGCGGCTTGCTTCGTAATCCAGAACCAGGCGGCTCAAGTGGTCATCGAAGCGGTAATAGATTTTCTTGGCGTCGTAGGCCATGCGCGCTCCTCTCCGGGCCGCATCGGGGTGACTTGCATGGGCATGCGCGCGTCAGGCTATCCCCAGCGGCTTGCTCGCTACAGGCGGTACATAAAGTTGAAGACGTCCTCGCGCTGGATGGACACGTTGACGCCCGAAAGCTCGCCGGCCTCGGCCAGCGCCTTCTGCAGCTCGGCGAAGTCGAGCTTGGACTCGGCGGTATCGGCCAGCATGGTCATGGTGAAGATGTCCTCGATAATGGACTGCGTGATGTCGCGGATGTCGACGTTGGCCTCGCCTAGGACACGGGTGACGCCGGCGACGATGCCGGGGCGGTTCTTGCCAAGGACGGTGATGACGATACGGGAGGACGAGATCTCGGCCATGGGAAACCCTTTCGCGTGGTTGCGGTGCGCGCGGGGCGCTCCGCTACGGTACAGTGTTCATCATTGTACCTGTCTGGCGCCAAAAGGGGTGTGCTTACTGCGGCGTTACACGTCTGCAACATGGGAGAAGGGGCAACAGGGTGCGTGTCCGCTGCGGTTGGTCGCGCCGCGTTGCACAAAGACCGTGAACCTTTTGTGGGACGCGCGGCGCCGTGGTACCATAGCCGAGTTTGTTGTCTTGGTCGGAAACCAAGACGCCTTATGCGCTGATCGGTAACCAGCGCCTGACCAATAAGGAGTCCTACCATGAAGCAGGGTATCCATCCCCAGTATGTCGAGTGCACGGTGACGTGCTCCTGCGGCAACACCTTCAAGACGCACGCTACCGTGTCCGAGATGAAGGTCGAGCTTTGCAACGAGTGCCACCCGTTCTACACCGGCCAGCAGAAGTTCGTCGACACCGGTGGACGCGTCCAGCGCTTCGCCGACAAGTTCGGTGGCGCCGCTGCCGCCCAGCTCAAGAAGGCTGAGGAGGCCAAGGCTGCCAAGGCCGCCAAGGCTGCTGAGGCCGAGGCCGCTCGCAAGGCCGCCGCTGAGGCTAAGGCTGCCGAGAAGGCTAAGCGTGCCGCTAAGTTTGCCGAGGAGGCTGCCAAGCAGGCCGCCGAGGCTCCCGCAGAGGCTCCCGTCGAGGAGGCCGCTGCCGAGGCCGAGACCACCGAGGCTGCTGAGTAAATAGCTCGCCGCGGAATCACTCGCATTCATGGCATAAGGGCCGTGCATCCGTTTGGGTGCGCGGCCCTTTTCTTTTTATTGGTGCAAACCAACCTGCCCCCATTGCACCAAATGGCAGAGAGGCAGCGTTTGCCCAGATAAAACCTGCCAAAATTAACCTGTCCCATTGTGGCAGGTTGGTCGTAGTTATTACGTGGCGGTCGAGGTCGACCGTATAGGCCGCGCCTTGTTTGGCTAAAGTACAATCATCTGTGTTTAACTCGCCCGCAGCTGCACGGCGTGGGCGATGGCCAAAAAGGAAAACCACATGGGATTCATGTCAAAGCTGCTGTCCTTTGGATCCGATAAGGACCTTAAGCGCTACTACAAGATCGTCGACCAGATCAACGGTCTTGAGCCCCAGTTTGAGAAGATGACCGAGGAGGAGCTTCGCGGCCAGACCGATAAGTTCCGCGAGCGTTACGCCAACGGCGAGTCGCTCGACGACATGCTCCCCGAGGCCTTTGCCACCGTGCGTGAGGCTTCCAAGCGCACCATGGGTATGCGCCACTTTGACGTGCAGCTCATTGGCGCCATGGCACTGCACGAGGGCCACATCGCCGAGATGAAGACCGGCGAAGGTAAGACCCTCGTCTCCACGTTGGCCGGCTATCTCAACGCTATTGCCGGCAAGGGCGTGCACGTCGTTACTGTCAATGATTACCTTGCCAAGCGTGACTCCGAGTGGATGGGCCGCATCTATAAGTACCTGGGCATGACCGTCGGTCTGCTCCAGAACAACATGCCGCTCGAGCTCAAGCGCCCGGCCTACCAGGCCGACGTCACCTACGGTACCAACTCCGAGTTCGGCTTTGATTACCTGCGCGACAACATGGTTACCCGTCCCGAGCAGCGCGTGCAGCGCGGCCACAACTACGCCATCGTCGACGAGGTTGACTCCATCCTGATCGATGAGGCCAGAACGCCGCTCATCATCTCGGGCGCTGGCACCAAGTCCGCCAGTACCTACAAGGACTTCGCGCGTGCCGTGCGTGGCCTTGAGCGCGGCGAGGACGTGTCGCACGACATGCTTACCGCCACCGAGGACGTTGAACCCACGGGCGACTACGTCATGGACGAGGCCAAGCACACCATTGCTGCCACCGAGCGCGGTCTTAAGAAGATCGAGCGCCGCCTGGGTATCGATGACATCTACGCCGACCTTTCGGGTCAGCTGGTCAACCACCTGCAACAGGCGCTGAAGGCCCAGTACATGTTCCACCGCGACAAGCAGTATGTGGTCACCAACGGCGAGGTCAAGATCGTCGACGAGTTCACAGGCCGCATTATGGAAGGCCGCCGCTATTCTGAGGGCCTGCACCAGGCCATCGAGGCCAAAGAGGGCGTGCTCGTACGCGAGGAGAACCAGACCCTGGCCACCATCACCCTGCAGAACTACTTCCGTCTGTATGACAAGCTCTCCGGCATGACCGGCACGGCACTTACCGAGGATGCCGAGTTCCGCGAGATCTACAAGCTGCCCGTCGAGGTTATCCCCTCCAACAAGCCCGTGCAGCGCGTGGACCACGAGGACCTGGTGTACCGCACCATTCAGGCCAAGTACAACGCCGTCGCCGACGATGTCGAGCGTCGCCACGCCAAGGGCCAGCCGGTCCTGGTGGGCACCGTCTCCATCGAGAGCTCCGAGAAGCTGTCCGCCGCCCTTACCAAGCGCGGCATCGCACACGAGGTCCTCAACGCCAAGCACCATGAACGCGAGGCCCATATCGTGGCCCAGGCTGGTCGCTATGGCGCCGTGACCATCGCCACCAACATGGCCGGCCGTGGTACCGACATCTTGCTGGGCGGCAACCCCGACGAGTTGGTGCGCGAGCGCCTGGAGTACGAGGGCCTGACCATGGAGGACGTGACGCCCGAGCAGCTCGAGCAGTTTAACACCGAGGCCAAGGAGACTTGCAAGGCCGAGCGCGAGCGCGTGCTTGCCGCCGGTGGCCTGACCGTCATCGGCACCGAGCGCCATGAGTCCCGTCGTATCGACAACCAGCTGCGCGGCCGCTCCGGCCGTCCGGGCGATCCGGGCGAGACCCAGTTCTACCTGTCGCTCGAGGACGACCTCATGCGCCTGTTCGGCGGCGACAAGATGGACCGCGTCTCCAAGATGATGGTCACGGCCGACATGGGCGACGACATGCCCATCCAGCACAAGATCATCTCCAAGGCCGTCGAGAGCGCCCAGCACAAGGTCGAGAGCATCAACTTCTCCATGCGTAAGAGCGTCCTTGAGTACGACGACGTCATGAACAAGCAGCGCCAGGTCATCTACGCCGAGCGCAATAAGATTCTGGACGGCAAGGACCTGACCGACCACATCACCGAGGTCATGCACGACACCGTGTACCGCTGCGTGCAGGAGTTCTGCACCAAGGACAGTCACGATGGCGAGCGCGACCTGGAGGGCCTGCGCAAGTGGGTTGTGGAGCTCACCGGCCACATCGATACGCCGAAGTTCCCCGACGAGGATTATGAGGCCCTGGCTGCCGATGTCCTGGCTTACGTAGAGAAGTGCTACAACATGAAGGCCGAGCGCTTGGGCGAGGACCTGATGCGCGAACTCAACACCCAGGTCATGCTGCGCGTCATCGATACCCGCTGGATGAACTACCTGCAGGAGATGGACTACCTCAAGACCGGCATCGGCCTGCGCGGCTTTGGCCAGCGCGACCCGCTGGTCGAGTACAAGACCGAGGCCTACGGCGCGTTCCAGATGCTCGTCGACACCATGTACGAGGATTACCTGCGTACGGTTCTGCGCATCGAGATCAAGGCTGCCCCGCGTGCCGTGGAGCACAAGGAGGAGCCCGCGCTCGAGGGTGCGCGCTTCTCCGGTCCTGCCGAGGTCGATGGTGACAACGGCGACTCGGTGCTGCGCAAGCAGGCGCAGGTGCAGGCCCGCACGGCTGTCCAGGGTGGTCCGGCT
>URYA01000137.1 GCA_900551975.1 uncultured Collinsella sp.
TGGCTGCTGCAAGCCCTGCGCTGGCGGATGGGCGCTCGACGAGCTTACGCTTGGCGCCCTCCTGATGGCTGCAGGCTGCGCGACCGAGGAATGTAAGCGTGAGCCCATCGACATCACCTTCCACATGGCATTTGACCAGCTCTCGCCCGAGGCTCAGCTCGACGCGATTGACACACTCGCCGACTGCGGCATCACACGCATCCTGACGCATGGTGGCGCTGCCGGTACGCCGATCGAGGACAACTTCGAAAACCTGGCTCGTTTAATCGAGTATGCGGGCGATCGTTTGACCATCCTTCCCGGCGGCAGCATTTCCACGGCCAACCGCGATACCGTGGCGGCGGCATTGGGCGTCTCCGAGCTCCATGGCACCAAGATCGTGCCGCTGGAGGCATAGCCCGTGGCGCTGGTATTTGACGTTCAACAGGCGAGCGGCAAGCCCGACGACAACCGTCGCCCCGGTACTGCGTGTCCCTTTTGCAACACGGAGGGGCTCACCAACATCATCCAGCGCGACGGTGACTGCATTTGGCTCGAGAATAAGTTCAAGACCCTGCGCGCCACCCGTCAAACCGTGCTGATTGAGTCGGCCGATCACGATGCCGACCTGGTGACCTATGCGCCGGACGAGCTGCATCATGTTATGCGGTTTGCTCTGGATTGCTGGCAGCAGATGATCGATTCGCAGCAGTATCGAAGCGTGCTCATGTACAAGAACAAGGGCCCGCTCTCGGGTGGCAGTCTGGTCCATCCGCATATGCAGATTGTGGGTCTGGAACAGGAGGACGGCTATGCGGCGCTGACCTCAGCCAACTTAGAAGGCATCAATGTCTGGCAACAGGGGAGAATCTCGGTCAACATCTCAACCGAACCGATCATGGGGTTCTTTGAGATCAACGTTTCAGCCCCGCAGGGAATCGCCGCCAGCGATGACACGAGAGACCAAGCCGAGACGGATCTCTTTGCCGATGCGATTCAGGTGGCTCTGCGCTATATCCTAAACGAGCACCACGGTGGTCGCGCAGAGTCGTACAACTTGTTCTTCTATCACCTGGGCGGTCGGACCATTGCCAAGGCGCTGCCACGTTGGGTGGTATCGCCCTACTTCGTGGGCTATCGTCTGGCCCAGGTCAATGCCGAGACGACGCTCGATATCGATGCTGAGCGTCTGCGTGCGCATCTGGAAACGCTCGTATAGCAAGACTAACACCCGCGTAATGCGGACAGCCTAGCGTGTCATGGCGTCGCGGCCGGCCTCGACCCGCTTGCGCTGGGCGGCGCGCTCCTCGCCGGTCAGACGTTCAAAGAGATGTCCGATAAGCGAGGCGAGTACCTGCTGAAACAGCGTGCCGCACATGACGGGGAATACGACTTCGCCGGGAAAGTATTGCGTGGCGATGACGGCGCCCGAAGAGATATTGCGCATGCCGCAGGTAAAGCACATGGTGGTCGTCTCGCTATATGGCAGATGCAGCGCATGGGCGACCAAAAAACCGACGACAAAGCCGCTGATGGCGAAGACCAAAATAAAGAGGGCGACTTCCAAGCGCACCGCGTTCATGTGCAGCACGTACTCGCTCATGGCGGTGGAGTTGGAGGCGATAACGCCCATCATCATGAACTTGCAGGCGGGCGAGAGCGCGGGGGAGAGCTTCTCGTGTCCCCATCCACGCGTGAGCTCGTTGATCACGATGCCGAGCACGGCGGGGATGGCGATCATAAAGGCCATGTCTTGCATCATGCTCGGCACATCGATCGAGACGGTGGCGCCCAACAGGAGCTTGAGCGTGAGCGGAATCGTCACAGGTGAGATGACCGAGGACGTCAGGATGATGGTGAGCGCGAGCGGGCCGTTGCCGCCGAACATGCTAATCCACATAAAAGCGGTGACGGCTACGGGCACACTGTATTCGAGAACGATGCCGCAGACAAGGTTGGGGTTGGAACCAAAGAACAGTGAGCCCATGGCATACGCCGCGATGGGGATGAGCACAGCCGAGACCAGCAGCGCCAAAATCAGATGCAGGGGGCGGCGGAACACCTCAGCTACCTGGTGAAAGGTGTTGCTGAGCGCACCCTGAAACGTCATAAAGGCGAAGAGAGCGGGAACGATGGGCTTGAGAACGCCGATCTGTTGAGGAAAGAGCACGCCGAGCGTTACGCAAATCGGAACGATGACCTGCATGTGCCCCGCGAGGAACTTTCCCAGTCCAGCCCATTGCTTCATATGCCCCGTGACTCCCTTTATCCGCGAACTCGTTTGTATGGATATGCTAGACGCTCGTATGTGTCTGTGCGGCTGAAACGCTCGATTATTTCGAGGCCATTACCGCCATCGTTTACCGAAACCGCGGCGCGCTGCGAGGTTCTGCGTCCGTGCCGCACGGTATAATAAATCCGTTCAACAGATCTGCCTGCCGAAGCGGGCATACACAGAGGACTCATCGCTATGAACCGTGAGAGGTATCGCGGCGACCTGCCCCTATCGGGGGTGGGCGCCTATGTCATCGCTTAAGACGACGCATCGCTGGGCGGTCGCTCAGCAAAATCCCGAGCTCGAAAAGGAGCTTTCGGCTGGTCTGGGCATACCCGGGCTGGTGGCGCGCATTATGGTTGCGCACGGCATTGCCTCGATTGAGGAAGGACAGCTGTTTTTGACGCCTTCGCTCGATCGCGACTGGGCGGACCCGCTCGTTATTCCGGGCATGTCGGTCGTTGCCGACCGCGTTGAGCGTGCTATTCGCAACCACGAGCACATCGCGGTCTTTGGCGATTTTGACGTCGACGGTATTACGTCGACCTGCCTGTTGACCGAGGCGCTGCGCACGTTTGGCGCCGATGTCACGCCGTTTATTCCGCATCGCTTTGACGAGGGCTACGGTCTTTCGCGTGCGGCGCTCGACCGCGTTAACGAGCTCGCCCAACCCAATCTGATCGTGACCGTCGATAACGGCATTGCCGCCAAAGAAGAGGTTTCCTATCTGGAGAGTCTGGGGATCGATTTGGTGGTCACGGACCATCACGAGCCCTCCGATCAGGTGCCGCAGGGCGTGCCCCTGACCGACCCTAAGCTCGAGGACGAGGGTCCTTCGCGTGAGCTTGCCGGTGCTGGTGTGGCGCTCAAGCTGGTGCAGGTCCTGGGCGAGCGTCTGGGCAAGCCGTCGTATTGGCGTTCGCTAATCGAGGTCGCGGCGCTGGGCACCGTGTCCGACATGATGCCGCTCACGCCCGAGAACCGCGCGCTGGTTGCCGAGGGCATCCAGCAGATGCGCGTAACCGCTCGCCCCGGCTATATCGCGCTTGCCGCGCTTGCCAAGGTGGACCTTTCGAGCATTACGGCGGATGGCCTGTCATTCTCGCTCATTCCCCGCTTAAACGCTGCCGGCCGCATGGCCGATCCCAAGCTGGCGCTCGACCTGCTGCTTGCCCGCGACCCCATCGAAGCGAGCGCGCTTGCCGCCGAGCTCGAGGAAATCAATCGCCAACGCCGCGAGATCGAGGCCGAGCTCACGCGCGATGCCATGGCAAAGGTCGAGGAGACCTATGACGGCGGACGCGCGATCGTTGTGGGCGGCGAAGGCTGGCACGAGGGTGTCAAGGGCATCGTGGCAAGCCGTCTGACCAACCGCTATCACGTGCCGGCACTGCTGTTCTCGATCGAGGACGGTATCGCGCGCGGCTCTGGTCGCTCGGTGGGCAAAGTTAACCTGTTTGACGCCGTCGAGCGCTGTTCCGACCTGCTGATTCGTCGCGGCGGACATGCCGGTGCGGTGGGAGTGACCATCGAGGCATCCAAGCTCGATGAATTCCGTCGTCGCCTTTCCGCCGTGCTATCGGAGATTCCCGCCGAGGACTTTGAAGACATCGACGAGGTTGCCGCCACGGTCGACCTTTCCGAGCTGAATATCGAGACTATAGAGCAGATTTCCCGTCTTGAGCCGTTTGGCCAGGGCAACAAGGTGCCGCTGCTGGCCGCCGAGGGCGTGACGATGTGCGATCGCGCCGTGGTGGGCAAAACCGGCGAGCACATGCGCTTTGTGGCGACCGATGGCGCCGCGAGCGTGCCGGCCATCATGTTCCGCGTGCCACAGATCGATAGGCTCATCAATTGCGACAGCGCCGTCGACTTGGTGTTCGAGGCCGTTGCCGAGCATTGGCAGGGGCGTGTGAAGCCCAAGCTCATGATCAAGGATGTTCTGGTCCGCGATACCACGCTGCCCAGCGTCGACGATCCGGCATGCGAGCTTCGTCGTGGCGTGCAGCCGGCGGATTCCGGCCTGCGCCTGGAGTCGCGTAAACGCGAGACGCTCGCCCAGCTTTCTTATACCGAGCTGACGCGCTCGCTTATCCATAGCTTTATCGGTTCGAACCAGCCGCACCGCGCGCAGGTCGAGGCGCTCGATGCCCTGGCCGATCACCAGAGTGTTCTGGCCGTTATGGGAACGGGGCGCGGCAAGTCGCTCATCTTCCATGTGCATGCCGCGCGCGAGGCGGTTCTTCGCGGGCGTGCGAGCATCTTTGTCTATCCGCTGCGTGCGCTCGTTGCCGACCAGGCCTATCACCTCTCGTCGACGATGGCAGCGCTTGGCATTGGCGTTGGCGTGCTGACCGGCGAGACCGTGGAGGCCGCACGCGATGACGTGTTCGCCGGCCTAGCTTCGGGCCGCACCGGTATCGTGCTCACGACGCCCGAGTTCCTGTCCATTCACCGCGACCGCTTTGCGCGTTCGGGGCGCATCGGTTTTGTCGTTATCGATGAGGCGCACCACGCCGGCCTTGCCAAGGGCGGCGACCGTAGCGCCTATCTTGACATGCTCGATATCCTCAAAGCCCTGGGCGACCCGGTCGTTATGGCTG
>URYA01000138.1 GCA_900551975.1 uncultured Collinsella sp.
CCATTGGCTTGGCCGTGGGCTGGCGCATGACGTTTGCCATGGTCGGGGGCCTCTCAGCCATCGCGGTCGTCTACCAGGCATCGGTGTTCCCGGCCATGCCGGCGGGTGAGCGCTTTACTGTCAAACAGCTGCCCGAGCTGCTCAAGAACCCGCTCCTCATCGCGCTCTACGCAGTCACGGTCTTCATGGCGACCGGCTATTACGCAAGCTACAGCTATATCGAGCCCTTCCTGGCGCAGGTCGCGCACGTCGATGCGGACGCCATTACCATGACGCTGACGGCGTTTGGCTGCTCTGGTTTGCTCGGAAGCTGGCTGTTTGGCCGCCTGTTCGATGGGCATCGCTTCCCGTTCTTGGCTATCACGCTCTCCGGCGTGCCGGTGGCCCTGCTGCTCACGGGGCCGGCCGCATCGTCGCTCGTGACAGTGCTTGCCGTCTGCGCACTGTGGGGTTGCTGCGCCACGGCCTTTAACGTGGCGTTTCAGGCCGAGCTCATCAAGCACACGCCGGCAGATTCGTCGGCCGTCGCCATGTCGATCTTCTCGGGCCTGTTCAACCTCGGTATCGGCACGGGTACCGCGATCGGCGGAGCCGTGGTTTCGGGTCCCGGTATCGCCTGGATCGGCTTTGTGGGCGGGGCGATTGCCGTCGTGGGCGTCATCCTCGCCATCACCGTGCTGTTTCCGGCCATACGCCGCGCCAAACCCGTCGCCTAATCACGTCCCCTCATCAGTTGCGGTGGAATAGTTCCTGTTTAAGGTCTCTGAAGGCCCAAGCAGGAACTATTCCACCGCAACTTATTTTGGGGGAGTGGATACAAGCCGGGCATACAATGGATGTCGTTGTGTTGAGCTTACCGGGAGGTTGCTATGTGGGCATACGAGACGACGTTCTATCAGATCTATCCGCTGGGCTTTTGCGGAGCTCCGCGCGAAAACGCCGCACCCGTTGCCGAGGATGAGCTCGCCCAGGCTGCCAACGCCGCGCCCAACCCCGATGCTCCTATCATGAAGGTCGCCCAATGGGCCGACTACATGCAGGAACTCGGCGTTGGCGCTGTGCTCATCAACCCACCGCTCGAATCTGATAGTCACGGCTACGATACACGCAGCCTGCGCCACATCGACCGCCGCCTGGGTGGGGACGCCGACTTTGCCGCCGTGTGCGACACGCTGCATGCCCACGGCATCCGCGTGGTGCTCGATGCCGTCTTCAACCACGTCGGTCGTGGCTTTTGGGCCTTCCGTGATGTGCAGGAGCGCAAGTGGGACTCGCCCTACAAGGATTGGTTCCACATTAGCTTTGACGGCGACTCCTGCTATGGCGACGGCTTTTGGTACGAGGGCTGGGAAGGCCATTTTGAGCTTGTGAAGCTCAACCTGCAAAATCCCGCTGTGGTCGATTACCTGCTCGAGTCCGTGCGCCGTTGGGCCGACGTCTTTGGTGTCGATGGCCTGCGCCTGGACGTTGCCTACATGCTCGACCGCGATTTCATGCGTCGTTTGCATAGCTTTGCCCGTGAGCTCAAGCCCGACTTCGTGCTGATCGGCGAGACGCTCCACGGCGACTACAACCAGATCGTCAACGACGAGATGCTCGACTCCTGCACCAACTACGAATGTTACAAGGGCCTGTACTCCAGCTTTAACTCGGTCAACATGTTCGAGATCGCGCACTCGCTGCACCGTCAGTTTGGTGGCGACCCCTGGTGCATCTACCGCGGCAAGCATCTGCTGTCGTTTGTCGACAACCACGACGTGCCGCGCCTGGCAAGCATCCTCACCGACAAGTCGTGCCTGCGTCCCGCCTATGGCATGCTCTTTGGCATGCCGGGCATTCCGTGCGTCTACTATGGCAGCGAGTGGGGAATTGCTGGCGAAAAGGGTGGCCCCGATGGCGACTGGGCGCTGCGCCCTGCGCTCGATGAGCCTGCGCCCAACGAGCTGACGGCGTTCGTCACGCAGCTCGCGCGCCTTCGCTCGGCAAACGACGCGGCGGCTCGTGCTCTCAACTACGGTGCCTATCGCAACGTGGTGATCCAGAATAAACAGTTGCTGTTCGAGCGCGCCTGCGACGACGCGACGGTGCTCGTGGCGGTCAATGCCGTGAACGAGCCCTATACCTTTGGCGCCGGCGAACTCAACAGCTCCTTTGTCGACCTGCTTGCCGACGATGCACCCACGGTCGAGCTGACGGGCGCGCTTGAGCTTGCGCCCTACGAGGTGCGCTATCTGTTGAGGGCCTAGGCCATGGCTGCGTCCGACGAGGGCTATCAACATATTGAGCATGGGTTTGAACCCGTGTTTGACGAGCACTCGCGCGTTTTGGTGCTGGGGTCGTTTCCCTCGGTGCTGTCGCGCGCCAATGCCTTTTATTACGGCAACCCTCAGAATCGCTTTTGGCGCGTGATGGCCGCGTGCCTCGGTGTGCCTGTGCCACCCAACGAGGGCGACCCTTTGGCAAGTGGTGAGCCCGCGACGCTCGATGCTTCCATTGCCGCCAAGCGGGTCATGCTGCTGAACGGCGGCGTGGCCCTGTGGGATGCAATCGAGAGCTGCGACATTAAGGGCTCGAGCGACGCGAGCATTCGCAACGTTGTGCCGGCACATATTGAGCGCATTACCGATGCCGCGCCGATCGAGGTCGTTGTCTGTAACGGCGGTACGGCAGGGCGACTCTACAAACGCTACTTGCAAGATCGGACGGGGCTGCCTGCCATCGTCCTGCCCTCGACAAGTCCTGCCAATGCCGCCTGGCGCCTGGAACGTCTTGTTGAGCGTTGGCACGAAGCCGTTGACTGGGCTGTTATTTAATTTAGATTTTTGTTTGAGCGTGGGCACCCAGACGTTTCAGAACGCCTCGCCAGATCGGCGCGGGCACGGCTGGCTTGGCGCAAACCATGCCGTCGGTGTCGACGTTGGCGGCATTGCCGCCGCCAAGTCGCTGTGCATGCTCGACGGAGCAGCCCATGCGCACAGCGCCCACAAGCTTATCCATCGCTTCCGAAAATGGTCGGCGCAAGAGGCCCATGCGTGGGGAATGGCGAAGCGCTGCGATGCCGCTGCCGGCGCAGATGGCAACGCCTCCACACCACAATTGGTCATGGCGCTCACATGCCTTGTGCAGGCGAACGGCGGTCCCACGCGCCTGCTCAGTGCCCTCTTGTGGGGCTCGAATTGCGGCATAGACGCGCGTTCCCGTACCGCCAAAGCGCTCAAGCGCCTGCTCGATAGCTGTCAACGTCTCATCGTCAGCCACATCTTCAATGGCCAGCACGATGCCATCGGCAACGCTGCCGGCGTCATTTGCCTTCAAGTCGACCGGGCGGGGGAGTGCGGTGCCGGAAAGTTGAGCATAGGCGGCGATGGCATCCTGCAGGTCCCAGAGCAAAAAATCAAGATCGGCGCTCTTGGGAATACTGATATACGCAATGGTTTGCAACGTTTTTGGTGCATCGCCGCGTGCGGTCGTCTCCATGCCGCCTCCTTTCCGGTTGGTTTCCGTTTAGGTTACACCGTCTGGCGGTGCCTCGCCGCGCTATCCTAGTGCAACCCTTACGAAAGGAACGCCATGCGTCTGCCCATGAATACCTCGCTTGCCACGCTCAAGCCCTCCGGCATCCGCCGGATCAATGCGCTCGCCGCCCAGCATCCGGGGTGCATCGCGCTCGCGCTCGGCGAGCCCGATTTTCCCACGCCCGATGTGATTAGCGCCGAGGTGACTGCTTCGTTGGGCCGCGGTGACACGCACTATCCGCCCAACAACGGTCGCCCCGCCCTGCGTGAGGCGTTATCTGCCTACATGGGGGACGCGGGCCTTACGTTTTCCGCCGATGAGGTCATCCTGACCGACGGTGCGACCGAGGCGCTGTCGGCAACATTCATGGCTATGCTCAACCCCGGCGACGAGGTCATTATTCCCACGCCGGCCTTTGGTCTGTACGAGAGCATCGTCGTGGCCAACCACGCCAAAGCGGTCTTTTTGGATACAGAGCCTGCGCAATTTCAGATTGACGAGGACGCACTTCGTGCTTGCGTGACGCCGGCGACCAAGGCTATCGTCATCTGCTCGCCCAACAACCCCACGGGCTGCATCCTCAGCGCGGCGTCACTCGACGCCGTGGCGCGCGTGGCAGAGCAGACGGGCATCTACGTGGTCTGCGACGACGTATACAACCGTCTGGTCTATGTGGATGGCTACGAGCGATTTGCCCAGCGCCACCCGGAGCTACGCGAGCAGACGGTGGTCATCGAGAGCTTCTCCAAGCCCTGGGCTATGACCGGCTGGCGTCTGGGCTGGCTCGCAGCAGCGGCACCCGTCATCGCCGAGATCGCAAAAGCTCACCAATACCTAGTATCGAGCGCCGTCTCCTTCGAAATGGACGCCGCAGCCCGAGCCCTGACCGTCGACCCAACCCCCATGCTCAAAGTCTACCGAGCCCGCCGCGAACGCGTACTCGCAGCCTTAGACGCCATGGGCCTCGACGTAGTAGAGCCCGCAGGAGCCTTCTACACTTTCCCGAGCATCAAAAAGTTCGGCCTAACCAGCGAAGACTTCTGCATCAAAGCTATCAAAGAGGCAAACGTAGCCCTAGTCCCGGGCGACTGTTTCGGCACCGAAGGCCACATCCGCCTAAGCTACTGCGTCTCCGACCAAGATCTGGGCGAAGGCCTAAATCGCCTGTCCACCTTCATTTCAACTTTATAGCCCAATGGGACGCAACACATCAGCCCACCGACCCAAGCATTATGAGTGGGGGCGTCAGCCAACGAAAACCCGGGCTGCCCCATAGTTGACGCAGGCACGCGCCGCCGAAGGCCAGGCGCAAGGTTTCCGTAGA
>URYA01000139.1 GCA_900551975.1 uncultured Collinsella sp.
GCGGTTTCCCCGGCAACCCCTACATGATGGAGCAGCTGGACCCGCTGGGCACCAGCGTGACCACCGCCTGCTCCTACTCCCCCGCCGACAAGGGCTACGGTATCCGTGCAGCAGTGTGGGCAGGCGCTAATCTGGACAAGGAAGCCGCTCCCATGCTGTTTGACCGCGGCATCGTTGCCCCCGGTGTGGATGCCGGTTATGTGGACAGCGACTCCGCCTTTGGCGGCAAGGCTTTCCCCGGTAAGATCCGCCAGTACAACCCCGGTACCCAGCCCTTCCTGAAGGTGAACCGCAACGGCGAACGTTTTGCCAACGAGAGCTGCCCCTACAACGATATTGTCTACGCCGCTGCCCACCAGCCGGGCCGCGTTTACGCACAGATCTGCGATGCTAACATTTTGGAGGACGCAAAGCGTTTCCACACCATCGGCTGCTCTGCCCAGACCCGCAACGGCGGTGAGAAGTACATTCAGGGCAAGATGGACGAGGCGATCGAGGCCGGTGCATTGTTCAAGTGCGATACGCTGGACGAGCTGGCTGACAAGATGGGCTTTACTGGCGCTGCCAAGGACACCTTCCTGGCCACTGTGGAGCGCTACAACGAGCTCTACGACAAGCAGAACGACGAGGACTTCGGCAAGCCCGCTTACCGCCTCAGCGCCATCCGCACCGCACCCTTCTACGGCTGCTGGCTGGGTGCCTCTCTGCTGACCACGGAGCAGGGCATTGCCATCAACGAAAAGGGTCAGGCTCTGGACAACGATAACAAGCCCATGCCCGGCCTGTATATCACCGGCGATATGTCCGGCAGCTTCTTTGCCAACAACTATCCCTGCCTGATGGCCGGTGTGGCTATGGGCCGCACCCTGACCTTCGCCATGAAGGCCGTCAAGCAGATGGCCGGTCTGGAATGATGTCACTCCCCGGAAAATAAACTGAAAACCGCATAAAAATGCAGCGCCGCTGAAGCCCTGAAAAGCTTCGGCGGCGCTGTTTTACGTTTCCCTCTATACACAAAAAATGTCAGGCAGTCCTCAGCACACGGCGCGGCGGGGAGCGGCCAGAGGCTCGATCACCGGCGGGTGCATCCCTTCCCGGTAGTCCAGATCCCCCTGATCCATGCCGCGGAGCAGTACCTCGGCGGTGGCAATGTTGGTGGCAATGGGTACGCTGTGCATATCACACAGGCGGAGCAGGTTCTGCTCGTTGGAGCTGCCGCTGTCGGCCCGGAGCGGGTCGCGGAAGAACAGCACCAGATCCACTTCATCGCAGGCAACACGGGCGGTGATCTGCTGAATGCCGCCCAGCTTTCCGGAGAGGTAACAGTGAACTGGCAAGCCGGTGGCCTGGTTCAACATCCGGCCGGTGGTACCGGTGGCAATGACAGTGTTCCGGGACAGGATGCCACTGTAGGCGGTGCAGAACTGAAGTGCAAGTTCTTTGCGGGAATCATGTGCAAGAATGGCAATTGTCATAATTCGCTCTCTCCTTTGTACTAGTGTCGTCATGCGGACATCTGTTTGAAATGGATTGCAGTTGTGAGAAGGACAGTTCCGAGCGCACTTCAGAGCGCCCCGCCGAACTTGTTCCCATACTTTCCAATATAGTTTTACCGCGTCGAAATATGGGTTGTCAAGGGGAAAATGAGGATTTTTACCCTAATTTCCGATAAAAGTACGACTTTATTTTTGTACAGAATGGAGAAATGAAAAATACATCATGGCACAAACGGAAAAATAATTTTCGAAATTTTGGGGCGAAAGTGTTTCTATAACAAAAACAGTCCATCCCTGCAAAACAAAAATACAGGCCGCTGTCCTTCCACGGCGGCCTGTAAGAAAAAAACGGAAAAATGTTTTCGCAATTGAACGGTTCAGCGGATCTGGCCGCTGCCGTGAATGATGTACTTGTAGCTGCACAGTTCTTCCAGCCCCATGGGGCCACGGGCGTGGAGCTTCTGGGTGGAAATGCCCATCTCGCAGCCGAGGCCGAACTCGCCGCCGTCGGTGAAGCGCGTGCTGGCGTTGGCGTACACGGCCGAGGCATCGACCGCATCCAGGAAGCGCTCGCAAGCATCCGTGTCCTCGGCAACGATGGCCTCGGAGTGCATCGTGCCGTAGCGGTTGATGTGTGCGATGGCCTCGTCCTCGCTTGCCACGACCTTCACGCTCATCTCGAGCGCCAGGTACTCGCGACCCCAGTCCTCCTCAGTCGCGGCGACGTAGTCATCACCCTCGGCAAGCCCGGCATCGGCGCATGCGGCGCAGGTTGCCTCGTCGCCGTGAATCAGCACGCCGTGGTCATGCAGCACGGCCACGACTGCGGGCAAAAACGCATCGGCCACAGCACGATCGACCAGCAGCGACTCGGCGGCATTGCACACGCCTACGCGCTGGGTCTTGGCATTAACGATAATGTTGAGTGCCTTATCAAAGTCGGCGGATTCATGCACGTAGATGTGGCAGTTGCCCGTACCCGTCTCGATCACCGGCACGAGCGACTCGCGCACGCAGCGCTGGATCAGGCCTGCACCGCCACGTGGAATGAGTACGTCGACGATGCCGCGGAGCTTCATGAGCTCGCCAGTGGTCTCGCGGTCGGTGGACTCGATCATCGACACGGCCTCGCGCGGGAAACCCTTGGCCTCGAGCGCATCGGCCAGCAGCTCAGAAATCATGGCACACGAGTGATAGGCCAGCGAGCCGCCGCGCAGAATGCAGGCATTGCCGGTGCGGATGCAGATGCCCGCGGCGTCGGCCGTCACGTTGGGGCGCGCCTCGTAGACCATGGCGACCAGGCCCAGCGGCACACTCACACGGGTCAGGTCCACGCCGCTTGCAAGCACGCGGTGGTCGAGCACGCGGCCCACGGGATCGGGCAGCTCGGCGAGCTTTTCCAGGCCGGCGGCCATGCCCTCGACGCGCTCGGGCGTCAGCAGCAGACGATCGAGCAGTCCGGCCGAGGTACCCGCATCGCGCGCGGCGGACATATCGAGCTCGTTGGCGGCGACGATGGAGTCGACACCGTTACGCAGTGCTGCGGCCATGGCGCGCACGGCCTCCTGGCGCTGCTCATCGCTCGCCGTGGCAAGCGAGGCCGACGCTGCCTTGGCGGCAACGGCAAGATCGTGGACATACGTGGCTATATCGACCGACATGGGCGGCCCTTTCTCCTAGAAGTTTGCAACCATGGTAGCCGATTTGCGCATGGCCTCGCCCGCGGCGGTAGAATTGGTCAACCCGAAACACCGCAACGAACGGAAGACTCACATGGCCCTCATCACTTCGTACCACGTCCCCGGCCTTTACGTCGAGGACCACAGCATCGACGTCCCCCTTGACTGGCGCGGCCTGGAGCCGATGCTCCTGGCCGTCGGCAGCACCATGCGCCGCGGCGCTATGCCGGCACCCATCGCCGGCGCGCCCGAGAGCATCAAGCTCTTCTACCGCGTGGTTTGCGCGCCCGACCGCATCAACGACGATCTGCCACTGCTCCTGTTTTTGCAGGGCGGCCCCGGCGGAGAGAGCCCGCGTCCGCTGTCGCCCACAAGCGACGGCTGGATCGAGGAGGCCGTCAAGCACTTCCGCGTGGTCCTTCCCGACCAGCGCGGCACCGGACGCAGTAGCTGCGTGGACGGACGCACGATCAAGGCACTGGGTGATCGCGCAACGGCCGCCGGCGCCGATACAGCACGCTCGCAGGCGGACTACCTCAAGCGCCACCTCGCCAGCTCCATCGTGCGCGATTTTGAGTACCTGCGCCTAGTGGGCTTTGGAGGCAAGCCCTGGGTCACGCTCGGCCAAAGCTACGGCGGTTTTTTGACGCTGAGCTACCTGTCGCTCTTCCCCGAGGGCGTGGCGGCGAGCTTTACCTGCGGCGGAATCCCCCACGTGCCGGCGAGCGCAAGCGAGGTCTACGCGCACACCTTCCCGCGCATGGCAGCCAAGACACAGCAGTACTATGACCGCTACCCCGCCGACGTCGAGCGTGTGGCAGCCCTGGCCAATGCGCTCGAGGCTCAGAAGCCCGCGCTGCCCGACGGCTCGCCGATGACGGTCGAGCGTCTACAGCTCATGGGCAGCGACTTTGGCATGAAGCCGAGCTTTGAGCGCATGCATTGGATTATCGATCACGCTTTTGTTGACGGCGACGGCACGCTGACCTGTGGCGCCTCGGTATCTGACAGCTTTTTGATGCGCGCCTTCGAGCGCACCAACACGCGTACAAACCCGCTGTACTGGACACTGCAGGAGTTCATCTACGCCGACGGCGACACCATGCCCATTCGCTGGGCCGCGGCAGAAGAGAAAGCTCATCGTGCCGAGTTCGACACGCTCGCGCGCCCGCTCATGTTTACCGGGGAGGCCATGTTCCCGTGGATGTTCGAGCAGATGCCCGAGCTCAAGCCCTTCAAGCCCGCCATGGACCTGCTGATGGAAGACACCAGCTGGGACAAGATCTACGACCCGCAGCGCCTGGCTTGCAACGAGGTGCCGCTCCAGGCCGCGGTGTACTTCGATGACATGTACGTGGACTCGGGCATGCAGCTCGACACGCTCGACCGCGTGGGCAACTCGCACGCCTGGGTGACCAACGAGTTCGAGCACGACGGCCTGCACGGCAGCGTGGTGTTCAAGCACCTCTTCAACGAAGCCCTCAACCGAGGAGACCTGCGCCAGATCTTCTAGCAAAGGAGTGTCCCCACCTGCCGGCACAAAAAAAACGTCCCCAAGTGCCGAACAAGTGCCGGCAACGACAATGCCGCAGGTAGAGAACGGAAAGCGAAAACGCCCCTAAGCGAGC
>URYA01000140.1 GCA_900551975.1 uncultured Collinsella sp.
ATAAACGCACGGGGCGCACAGGCCATCTGTTCCAGAACCGTTTTGACCGGCGCTCGCTCGATACCGACTGGCAGGTGATGGAGGCTATTCGCTCCGTACACGCCGATCCGCAGGATGCGGGCGTTAGCCTAATCGTGCGTTATCCCTGGAGCAGCTTCGCGGAGCATTTGTGCGCTTACGACGGTGACGCGGCTGATGTCGCGAGGGGATTTTCTGATCCTTCTTGCGTGCTTGAGCTCTTTGGTTCTGCCGAGGACTTTATTGCCCATTCGCTTTCGAAGCCCGACGGCAGTGAGCCAGCACTGTGCGATATGAAAGAGACAGAGTGGGAACGCCACGCCTTTGCCGACAAGATGGCGAAGAGCCTCGGGGTTCCGCTCAATGGGGTTAAAACTGCACCGCCGGCGCAGCGCGATACCGTTATTGTTGGATTGAACAATGCCGGCTTTACGGTGCGCCAGATTGAGCGGTATACCGGGATTGGCAAAAGTACCGTCTCTCGTATCGTGCGCGCCCGCGCGCGAACGGCGATGCGGGCTGGCGGAAACGTGATGTAAGGTCGCCTGTTCACCGCAGCTGAGGTCGTCCATACGCCGCAACCAGCGTTCAAAAGCTTGGTAAGGTAACTGCACTTCTTAATATGCATAGAACAATCGTCATCTTGCATAAAATAACAGCTCAGTCCGGGTTTGCCCGTGCCTACCCCCGTCTGCGCCGTGCAAAAAACGGAGTTTTCAGCATCGTGGTGCTGTCGGCACTGCCGCAATCTTGCAACATACGGGTTCCGAAGCTATTTGTGCCTTCCGATGCGCCTCCGAAGCGCATGTATGTGATCCCTGAGACCGCGATGCTTGCTCTAAAACACAATATATATGCGCCTGGAGACGTTGATTAACGCTTTCGATGCGTATACATACAGCTTGGCGTGCTGAATATTCGCAAAAATGCACGCCGCATCCTATGGGACCCTTCTGCTGCAGGCGCGAAGCGAGTCGGAGCTCAGCAGAACGGGACTTGGCGTTTTGCTTGGCGGGTCCGGGGCCCTGCCGCAGGCCTTTGGTGCTGTGGAAAACGCCCGTGTTCGCGTCTGCTGTGTGGTAAATGACAGACGGGGCGCCGGACGCGCTGATTTTGTGTGTTCGTGCTCATTAGGAAAAACAGAGCCGCCCGTATCGGGCGGCTCGGCAATCAAAAACCTTGGATTCGGAGCATACGCTACTGGTTAGCTTGTCCCTCGAGCATGCCGTCGAGGGTGCGCCAGGCGAGCTCGGCGCACTTGACGCGGGCGGGCATGTGCGAGATGTCCTGGAGCTGGGCGGCTTCGTCCAGGTCTTCCAGGTCCTCCTCGGAGAGCTTCTCGCCGCGGATCATGGCGAGGAAGAGCTCTGCTAGGCGGTGAGCTTCCTCGACGGTCTCGCCGGTGATGAGGTCGGCCATGATGTCGGCACTGGCCTGACTGATGGCGCAGCCGTGGCCGGTAAAGGAGGCCTCCTCGATCACGCCCTTCTCGACACGCAGCTGCAAGGTGAGCTCGTCGCCACAGCTGGGGTTGATGCCGTCGTGCTCGTGCGTGGGGGCATCCATCTCGTACTTATAGTCGGGGTGCGAGTTGTGCTCCATAAACGTTGTGGAGGTGTATAGATTACCCATTGAACGTGCTCCAAACGTGATGTAGGCCGGCGATGAACTTGTCGATGTCGGCCTTGTCGTTGTAGAAGGCCACGCTGGCGCGGCAGCAGGCAAGGTTCTCGACGCCCAGCCAGGTAAGCAGCGGCTGCGCGCAGTGGTGGCCGGCGCGGATGCAGACGCCGTCCATGTCCATGATGCTCGCGACGTCGTGCGGGTGGATGCCCTTGACGTTAAAGCTCACAACGCCGTGGTGGTTGTCCCAATAGATGGAGCCGATGATCTGGACAAAGTCGAGCTGCATGAGTTCGCCCATCAGGTAGTGGACGAGTGCCTGCTCGCGGGCCTGGATGTTCTCGTAACCCACGGTGTTGACCAGGTAGTCGAGTGCCGCACCCGTGGCGAAGATGCCGGCGGCGTCCTGCGTGCCGGCCTCGAATTTCTCGGGGACGGGCGCCCAGACGGCGTCCTGCTCGGTGACCGAATCGATCATTTCGCCGCCGGTGAGCATGGGCGGCATGGCGTTGAGCAGGTCCATCTTTCCCCACAGCACGCCGATGCCCATGGGGCCCATGGCCTTGTGCGCGCTAAAGGCAAAGAAGTCGGCGCCCAGGTCGGCCACATCGACCGGCATGTGCGGCAGCGACTGCGCACCGTCGACGACCAGGTGGCCGCCGTACTTGTGCACGAGCTTGCCGAGGTTCTTGACCGGGTTCTCGACGCCCAGCACGTTAGAAACCTGACCCACGGCCAGAATCTTGGTCTTGGGACCAACCTTGGCAAGAACCTCCTCGGTGGTGAGCTGGCCGGTCTTGGTGGGGTAGAGGTAGACGAGCTTGGCGCCGGTCTCGCGGCAGACCTGCTGCCACGGAATCAGGTTGGAGTGGTGCTCCATGATGGTAATGACGACCTCGTCACCGGGCTCGAGCACCGTGGGCGCAAAGCTCTTGGCGACCAGGTTGAGCGACTCGCTCGTGTTGCGGGTAAAGACGACCTCGTTGGCCTGGGGAGCGCCGATGACGTCAGCGATCTGCTGACGCACCTTCGCGATGGCATCGGTGGCCTCGACGGACAGCGAGTACAGGCCGCGCAGCGGGTTGGCGTTCATGCGCTGGTAGAAGTCGCGTTCGGCGTCGAGCACACAGGCGGGGCGCTGCGCAGTGGCGGCGCTATCGAGGAAGGCGATCTCGGGGTGCTGCTGAAACAGCGGGAACTGGCCCTTGTAGGGGTTGGTCTCGATGTCCACGGTGGGCCAGCCGCGCGAAGCCTCGTCGCTGGCGTCGAGCTCCATAGGCTCCGGTGCGGTACAGGTATCGCATTTAACGTGCTCGGTGTCGATCATGCGAGCTCCTCTTCAAAGTTGTCGATCAGGTTGTTGCCCAAGCGGACGACGGCGGCGTGGGTGCGCTCGTCGGTGGCAGAAAGCGCGGCGTCTTCCAGCTTGGCACGGATGAACAGGTCCTCGGCGGCGTTTTGGTCAAGGCCACGGCAGGCGAGGTAGAACAGTTGCTCGTCGCGGACGTGGCCGATCGTAGCGCCGTGGTTGCCGGCAACGTCGTCCTCGTCGCAGAGGATGACGGGGACGGTCTTGTTGTCGACGCCCTTGTTGGCGAGCAGCACGGTTTCGCGCTCGGTGCCGGTTGCACCCTTGCAGCCGTGCACGAGGTCGATGGTGCCGCGGTAGACCTTCTTGGACGTGCCGGTCAGCACGCCGTTGGCGTCGATCTCGCACTCGGTCTTGCGACCGCGGTGGCGCAGCTCGTAGTTAAAGTCGCGCACCTGCTCGCGGGCGCCCAGATAGTCAGTATCGATAGTGACCTTGGCGGTATCGCCCAGCAGGTCGCCGGCAAGGCCGGTGGCGCTGGCGCCGGCACCCAGGACGGTGTGCTGCACGTTGACGCGCGCGCCCTCGTCCAGGAACAGGCCGGTGTCGTCGAGCGCGATCCAGCTATCGTCGAGCGTCTGTGTGCAGGTTACGTTGACGGTGGCGTACTCGTGGGCGCACACGCGTAGCACGGAGCCCACGACGCCTTGGCCGGCAACGGGGGAGTCCAGGGCAATAAGCAGGTCGAGCGTTGCCTGCGGACGGGCGACGACGTCGATGGCGGCGATGGCCGCGGCGGCATCGACACCGCTCACGCGCACGGTAACCGTGGCGTGCTTGTATGCGGGCACATCGATGACGATGCGCTTGGTAGCGTGCTCGGCCAAGTAGGCGTAGGCAGCCTCGCCCATGCCGGTTTCGAAGGCCTCAGCGGGGGAGAGCTCCTCCTCCAGCTTAATGGCACCGGCCTGGTAGACGGAGGTTGCGGGCACGTCGAGCTCGGTCTCGGGCGTGATGCGGGCGCGGTCGGCGGCATCGCCGGGGGCGGAGGCGCGGCGCTCGGGGAAGCGCTCGGCCATGGCGTCCATGGCGGTGTCGAAGGCGTCTGCCACGCCAGTAAACTGCTCGTCCAAGCCCTCAACCTCAATGGTCTCGGCGGGAGCGGCAGCAAGCTCGTCAGAGAGCTCGAGCTTGGTCTGATTCATCTTCAGCCAGCCCCATGTGGCAGCCGGCATCGCATTGACCTGCCCAAGGGTGGTAGCAGCGGTGTTCGTTGTCTGATTCATTATCCGATCGCTCCTTCCATCTCGAGCTTGATCAGGTTGTTCATCTCGACGGCGTACTCCAGCGGCAGCTCCTTGGAGACCGGGTTGGCAAAGCCGTTGACAATCATGGTGCGGGCCTCTTCCTCCGAGATACCGCGGCTCATCAGGTAGAACACCTTGTCGTCGCCGATGCGGCCGATGGTGGCCTCGTGGCCGATGTCGACATTCTTGGCGCGGATGTCCATGGCCGGAATGGTATCGGAGCGGCTCTGGTCGTCGAGCATGAGCGACTGGCAGCTCACGGTTGCCTTGGAGCCCTCGGCCTTAGGCGTGGCCACGATGGAGCTGCGGAAGGTCTGGATGCCGCCGCTTTTGGAGATGCCCTTGGTCTCGACGGTTGCCGAGGTCTCAGGCGCGTTGAGCACGACCTTGCAGCCGGTGTCGAGGTTCTGCCCGGCGCCGGCAAAGGTGATGCCGGTAAAGCTCGAGCGGGCGCGGCGGCCGTTGAGCACGCTCATGGGGTAGAGGTAGCCCACGTGGCTGCCGAA
>URYA01000141.1 GCA_900551975.1 uncultured Collinsella sp.
CGAACGAACGACATTATAACGAACTCAACCTCGAGAGCGTGGGCATCAACCTGCCGGCCGACTACTTCTTGTCCGAGGAGTACCTGCCGGCGGTGGACCAGCGCGTGCTCGTGTACCGTAAGCTCGCAGCGGCCGAGGACCTGGAGAGCATCGACGAGGTGCAGGAAGAGACCGAGGCCGCGCATGGCGAGCTGCCGTTGGCGGGACTCAACCTGTTCAATCGCGCGCGCATCCGCATTCGCGGCGAGCGTCTGGGGCTCGAGTGCGTCACGCTCAGTGGCGGTCGCATCACGTTTTTGGGCGTCGACGTGCCCAAGAAGGTGGCCTTTGAGCTTAAGACCCGCTATGGCGCGGTGAACTTCCCCAAGAGCCGCAAGCTGTCGGTACCCTACAAGGCAGGCGCCGGTGCGGGCAGCGGCCTGGGTCGCGGTCTCGACGCCAACGACGGCACCGGCCCGGTGGCCGCGGCGCTCATGCTGCTGCAACAGCTGGGTGCGAGCGACGACGACTAACGGGTCGACGCTGCAAACGCCCCATTTGGGCAATCTGACCCTCACTCGTCGGTCGCGTACGCAAGTACGCTTCCCTCCTCCTTCGGGCCACCTTGCCACAAATGGAACGTTTTCGCTTACTTATGCTCAACCTGTAAGGGTATTTACGGGACAAAGCCATCTTCGTCTCACCCACATTGCAGGTTGACTGCCCTTCGCCCGACCGAAAGGAAAGCATGTTCGGATACATCTATAAGAAAGATGTCGCCATTATCGCGGTTGTCCTGTGCCTTTGTCTGGGCGTGGGCAGTTTCTTCGATTATCAGATCTCGAGCGCGCTGTTCAATATCGGCAGCATGTACGGTCGCTTTATCGAGGCCGCCGGCGAGCTGCCGTTCGAGCTGACGGCGAGCGTCGCGGGCGTTATGCTCGTACGCGCGGTGCGTCCCGACTCCAGGGGGAGCGAATGGCTCGCCGTGCTGGGCGTTCTGATCAACGTTGGCCTGGCCGGCTACGAGATCGTTTCGTCCCTGCGGGTTGGCGGCAAACTCATCGCGGTTCAGTTGGTACTGACGTTTGCGCTGGTGATCGCCGCCAACCTTATCGTCTATCGCCTCACGCGCGCGACCGAGCCCGACGAGCTTACGCGCTGGGCGTTGATGGTGCTTGCCGTGTGGGTCGCTCAGGCCATTATCCTCAACGTGATCGTCAAGCCGCTGTGGTCGCGTCCGCGCATGCGCGTGATCGAGGTCACACCGGGGCTCAATTTTCAGCCGTGGTGGGTGATCGGCAATCCCGACAAGTGGACCTATATCGCCGCCGGCGTGATCAAGGACGGGTTCAAGTCGTTTGCGAGCGGACACACGGCGCATGCGGCGATCGGCCTTATGCTCGCCGGGCTTCCCGCGGTGGCCTTTAAGGAAAAGCCCTCGCGCCGTCGGGTGGTCTTTTGGACGGCGGTTGTGGTCGCGGCGCTCGTCGCCTTTGGCCGCATCGTGATCGGAGCGCATTTTTTGAGTGACGTGAGCTGCGGCTTTGCCCTGGTGCTGGCGCTTGAGTGCCTTGCCGCGCGCATTGCCTATCCCAACGGCGTACAATAGCTCCGTTTGAATCATCTGGCCGATACCCGGTAAGAGAGGATTGCCATGCTCGCGTTTAACAACGACTATTCCCACGGCGCCCATCCGGCAGTGCTGCAGGCACTCGTCGATACCAACATGGAGCCGCAGCCCGGCTACGGTACCGATGCGCACACCGAGCGTGCCAAGCAACTTATTCGCGAGGCCTGTCAGGCGCCTGACGCCGACGTGTTTTTCCTGGTGGGCGGCACGCAGGCTAACGTCACGGTGATCGACATGCTGCTCGCGCCGTACGAGGGCGTCGTTGCTGCCGAGACTGGCCACGTCGCCTGCCACGAGGCGGGCGCCATTGAGTTTGGCGGCCACAAGGTGCTCACCATCCCCGGCTACGAGGGCAAGATGCACGCCGAGGACCTCGAGAACTATATCCAGGTGTTCTACGAAAACGAGAGCTACGAGCACACTGTGTTCCCGGGCGCCGTGTACGTGAGCCTATCGACTGAGTACGGCACGCTGTACTCCAAGGCCGAGCTCACGGCGATTTACGCGGTGTGCCAGAAGCGCGAGATTCCGCTGTTTGTGGATGGCGCCCGCCTGGCCTATGCACTGGCGGCCGATGAGTGCGACATTACCCTGCCCGAGCTGGCGCAGCTGTGTGACGTGTTCTACATCGGCGGCACCAAGTGCGGCGCGCTCTGCGGCGAGGCGGTTGTGTTCACGCACGGCAATATGCCGAAACAGTTCGTCACGATGGTCAAGCGCCGCGGCGCAATGATCGCCAAGGGCCGTCTGAACGCGCTGCAGTTTGACGCCCTGTTTACCGACGGTCTGTACGAGAAAATCTGCGCACCGGCGGTCAAACTCGCCATCAAGCTGCGGGACGGTCTCAAAGCAAAGGGATACCGCTTTGCACTGGAATCCCCGACAAACCAGCAGTTCATCATTGTAGAAAACAGCAGACTGCCCGAGCTGCAAAGCAAGGTAGTTTACAGCTTTATAGAGAAATATGACGCGGAGCATACGGTCATTCGTCTGGCAACCAGTTGGGCCACGACCGAGGAGCAGGTAGACGAGCTGCTCAGTATCCTCTAAGCGATAAAAACAGTCGTTTTCGGCTGAAAGCCAACACTTTTGGAGGCAAAATTAAAATATGAGTCAAGAATACGAACAGCAGAAAATCATGCAGGTCGATCTCGAACGCGAGATGAAGAAAAGCTATATCGACTATGCAATGAGTGTTATTGTCGGCCGTGCGCTGCCTGATGTGCGTGACGGCTTAAAGCCGGTACACCGCCGCATCCTGTACGCGATGTACGAGGACGGCCTGACCTCGGACAAGCCTTACCGCAAGTCGGCAACGACCGTCGGTAATGTGCTCGGCCGGTATCATCCGCACGGCGACGCATCGGTTTACGACGCGATGGTGCGTATGGCGCAGCCGTTCTCGCTGCACTATCCGCTGATCGACGGTCACGGCAACTTCGGTTCCGTGGATGGCGACCCCCCGGCGGCCTACCGATATACGGAGGCCCGTCTGAGCAAGATCTCCGACGAGATGCTCCGGGATATTGAAAAGGATACTGTGGACTGGGACCCCAACTTCGACGAGACGAAGAAAGAGCCCAGCGTCCTGCCCTGCCGCTTCCCCAACCTGCTGGTCAACGGCAGTCAGGGCATCGCCGTCGGTATGGCCACCAACATCCCGCCCCACAACCTCAGTGAGGTCATCGACGGCTGCGTGGCCTATATCGAGAATCCTGACATCGATTTGCCCGGCCTGATGGAGCACATCAAGGGACCGGACTTCCCCACTGCCGGTATCATCATGGGCCGAAGCGGCATCCGCGCCGCCTACGCCACCGGCCGCGGCAAAATTACTCTGCGGGGCCGTGCTACCATCGAAGAGACCAAGAATGGCCGTACCCAGATCATCATTACGGAAATTCCGTATATGGTCAACAAGGCCCGTCTCATCGAGAACATGGCCGACCTCGTGAAGGAAAAGCGCATCGAGGGCATCACCGGCCTGAACGATGAGACCAACCGCAAGGGTATGCGCATCGTGGTGGACATCCGCAAGGACGCCAACGCACAGGTCATCCTGAACCAGCTGTACCAGTACACCCAGCTGCAGGATACCGTGGGCGTCATCATGCTGGCCATCGACCACAAGGTGCCGAAGGTCATGACCCTGAAACAGATGATACAGAAGTACGTCGAGTTCCAGGATGAAGTCGTCCGCCGCCGCACTCAGTATGATTTGAAGAAGGCCAAGGAGCGCGCCCACATCCTCGAGGGTCTGAAGAAGGCCACCGACATCGTGGATGAGCTCATCGCTACCATCCGCGCCTGCAAGGGCGGCATGGCCGAGGCAAAGGCCGCTATCATGGAGCAGTTCGGCTTCGATGACCCGCAGGCCGACGCTATCGTGAAATTGCAGCTGGGCCGTCTGGCTGGTCTCGAGATCCTCAAGATCGAGGAAGAGCTGTCCGGCTTGCAGGCAAAAATCAAGGATTGGGAGGACATCCTCGCCAACGACGCCCGTGTTCTGGAGATCGTGAAGAACGAGCTGCTGGACATGAAAAAGCGCTTCGGCGACGAGCGCCGCACCGAGATACAGTCCGTCACCGGCGAAGTGGACATCGAAGACCTCATCGCTGAGGAACAGTGCGTCTACACCCTCACCGAGGCCGGCTATATCAAGCGCCAGCTCAAGGCCACCTATCAGGCCCAGAAGCGCGGCGGCCGCGGCATTTCCGGCATGACCCGGAAGGAAGAGGACATCGTGCAGGAGATGTTCGTGGGCTCTACCCATGATTATGTCCTGTTCGTTACCGACAAGGGCCGTCTTTTCCGCATCAAGGGCTACACCATCGCCGAGGGCAGCCGCACCAGCAAGGGCAGCAACATCGTCAACCTGCTGCAGCTGGCCGAGGGCGAAAAGGTCACCAACATGATCTGCCAGAGCAAGGACGCCGACACCGAGGGCGGCTTTGTGACCATGGTCACGAAGCAGGGCCTCATCAAGCGCACCCCGCTGGAGCAGTACGCCAACATCCGCAAGACCGGCCTGATCGGCATTGCCCTGAACGAGGGCGACGCGCTGGCATGGACCCGCCTGACCTCCGGCCACGATATGCTCATCGTTGCCACCCGCAACGGTC
>URYA01000142.1 GCA_900551975.1 uncultured Collinsella sp.
GGGCTATAAATTCAAGGCAGTCGATCATCTTGTGACCAACTTCCATCTGCCGGAGAGCACACTGATGATGCTGATTTCGGCATTTGCAACACGAGAAATGGTCATGAACGCGTATCAGGAAGCCATTAAGGAAGAATATCGTTTCTTCTCGTTCGGCGATTCGATGCTTTTGTACTAATAAAACAGGATAAGAGGGAATTATGGAAATCGGAAAATTTAACCTAATCAAAACCGAGGGCCGCGCCCGTCGCGGCGAGTTCTGTACGGCACATGGCGTGGTACAGACGCCGGTATTCCAGAATGTCGGCACAGCGGGTGCTATCAAGGGTGCGGTTGACGCATTCGATCTCAAGGAGCTGGGCTGCCAGATTGAGCTGTCGAACACCTATCATCTGCACGTCCGTCCGGGTGACCAGATCGTCAAGCAGATGGGCGGTCTGCACAAATTCATGCGCTGGGACGGTCCGATGCTGACCGACTCCGGCGGCTTTCAGGTGTTTTCGCTGGCGACCCTGCGCAAGATCAAGGAAGAAGGCGTAACCTTTCACTCGCACGTTGACGGCCGCAAGATTTTCATGGGACCGGAGGAGAGCATGCGCATCCAGTCCAACCTCGGCTCGGACATTGCGATGGCGTTCGACGAGTGTATCGAGAACCCCGCGCCGCGTGAGTATGTTAAAAACTCCATTGACCGTACCACGCGCTGGCTCAAACGCTGTAAAACCGAGCTTGACCGTTTGAACACGCTTCCGGATACGGTAAACCCGCACCAGCTGCTGTTCGGTATCAATCAGGGCGGCACTTATGACGACCTGCGTATCGAGCATATGCAGGCAATTGCGGAGCTGGATCTGCCGGGTTATGCCATCGGCGGTCTTGCCGTCGGTGAAAGCACCGAGGTCATGTACCATATTCTCGATGTTGTTCTGCCGCATGCGCCCGAGCATAAGCCGCGCTACCTGATGGGTGTCGGCAACCCCACCACCCTCGTGCGCGGCGTGGGCGTGGGCATCGACATGTTCGACTGCGTGCTGCCGACGCGCACGGGCCGCATGGGTACGGCGTTCTCCAGCGAGGGTCGCCTCAACTTCCGCAACGCTCGCTTTGCGCACGACGATGGCCCCATCGATCCCACCTGCACCTGCCCGGTGTGCACGGGCGGCTACAGCCGCGCGCTCATCCGCCACATGGTCACGCAGAAGGAGATGCTCGGCGGCATTTTGCTGTCGATGCACAACATCTACTACCTGCTCAACCTTATGCAGCGTGCTCGCCAGGCCATTATCGAGGGCCGCTATGGCGCATTCGTGAGCGATTGGATGAACAGCCCTGCGGCGGTGGATTACTAAGGGCGACAGACACGCTTGCAGAGCGTGGACAACGGCAATGGTCGAGCGCCAGCCGGTCGTCGCATTCGCTGACACCGGCTGCGCGACCGCTGACCGATAGCTTGCAAGTGCTTGATGCATCGTGGGTACCATACCGAATAGTTGATGCTCGGGCGGGTGTTTGACGCATGGCGTCGACCCCGCCCGTTTTCTTTTTCTCGATAGGAGTACCCATGATTAAGAATGAGAACGTCGAGGGCGAGCCTGCCTACGACGAGACGTACCGCCGCGGCCCCGTGGTCATGCGCGGCCCCATGATTCCCAAGGACAACACCTACGCCAACCTGCTGGCGCCCGAAGATTCGACTGACTGGCTGCATGCCGATCCCTGGCGCGTGCTGCGCATTCAGGCCGAGTTTGTCGATGGCTTCGGCGCGCTTGCCGAGCTTGGCCCCGCAGTGACCATCTTCGGCAGTGCCCGCACGCCTAAGACCGATCCGCTCTACAAGGCGGCGCGTACCGTCGGGCGCAAGATCGCGCAACGTGGCGTGGCGGTCATCACCGGCGGCGGCCCCGGCATCATGGAAGCGGCCAACAGGGGAGCGGCGAGTGTCAACGGCAAGTCAGTTGGCCTAGGCATTGAATTGCCGCACGAACAGGGGCTCAACAAATACGTGAACCTCGGCATGGACTTCCGCTACTTCTTTGTGCGCAAGACCATGTTCGTCAAATACAGCTCGGGCGCCATCGTGTTTCCCGGAGGTTTTGGTACGCTCGACGAGATGTTCGAGGTACTCACGCTGGTACAGACGCACAAGGTCAAGCGCATGCCGCTCGTGCTGGTGGGCAGCGAGTACTGGCAGGGCCTGTTCGACTGGCTCAACGGCCCGGTGATGAGCGCCGGTATGATCAGTCCGCTCGATCCGGATCTGGTACACATTACTGACGACCTCAACGAGGCCGTCGACATCGCCCTGAGCGGGCTGATGTAGAGTAGCTAAAATGGGACGGGGCTAAAAAGACTGGTCTGAAACGTTTGATCGACGTGGTCGTTCTCTACTTGCCGCATAAGACTAATCCTGTGATCCGGCTGGTCAGAATGGGCTCTCATGAGGAGCTGTTCCAGGGTCCGCAGGGCTGATTGCCGATTTCTAAGTTGCGGTGGAATAGGGATTGATTGGCGGCTGAAGAGCCAAAAACAGTCCCTATTTCACCGCAAGTGGTAAAGGTGCCCCTAGTGGATGGGCTGGTAGCGGGGGCAGTAGCTGATGGCGATGGCGTCGACGCCTACATGGGTGGCGATGGTGCAGCCGATGGGGCCGGTGCCGGCGTCTACGTAGTCCTGGCCTGCGAGTGCCTCGTCGACAAGCTCCTGCTCCTCGGCGGCACCGGTCGTGAGCACGCGCACGCTGGAGCCCGGATGCTCGGCCAAAAACGCGAGGCAGTCTGCCATGGTGTTGGCGACGATGCGCTTGGCGCCGCGGCCCTTCTTGATGGCCTTGATCTCGCCCGACTGCCACTCCGGCGAAACGGCCAGGCGAATATTGAGCATCTGCGTGAGCTGGCCGGCGAGCTTGGGCGCGCGGCCGTTCTTGACGAGGTTCTCGAGCGTGCGGGGAATCAGCAGCAGGTGCGCGTCGGTCAGGGTCGCGCGGATCTGTGCCTCGGTCTCGTCCAGGCTGCGGCCGTCCTCGCGCATGGCGAGCGCGTACTCCACCAGCAGGCCCTCGGCACCCGAGCCGGTGCGCGAATCGATGCAGCGCACGTCGAGCTCGTGGGTCTCGGCGACCAGGCATGCGTTGGAATAGCAGGCGGACCACTCGCTGCACAGCGAGATAAAGATCGCGCTGTCGTGGCCATCGGCGCGCACGCGGTCAAACAGCGCCTTGAACTCGCCGGCACTCGGCTGCGAGGTATGCGGCAGCTGCTCGGAGCCGGCCATGCGGGCGACGTACTCCTGGGCGGTGATCTGTACCTGGTCGAGCAGGTCCTCGCCTTCGATAATCACATGCAGCGGAATGACGTAAATGCCGAGCTCTTGGGCGCGGGCGGGGGAGATGTCCGACGTGGAGTCGGTTATGATGGCAAAAGACATAATTGCACCTTTCGTTGGGGCGCGACGGCGCCGCCTTCTGAGAGCAAAGTGCGACAAGTATAGTGGAGTCGTTTCACATTGCCAGCTTTAATTGTTGAATAGTCAACAGTTTGAAGTGTCGGTGTGGAAATCATCAACTGGGGAAGAGGAATGCCGATGGAGGCGTTGGAGATATGCAGGCGGCCGGTTGTGCTGTTCGATTTTGACGGCACGGTGGCCGATACGGGCCGGGCGGTGATGACCTCGACGCGCAAGACGTTGGCTGCGCGCGGGTTTTCGGAGGCGCAGATGGGTAACCTGCGCCGCATGATCGGGCCGCCCCTGTGGAAGAGCTTTCACGACTTTTATGGCTTCTCCCGCGAGGAGTCGCTTGTGGTGGCTGACGAGTACCGTGCCTTTTTTGATGAGCTGGGACCTGAAGAGTATCCCGTGTTCGATGGAATCCCCGAGCTGCTCGATGGCCTTGTCGCGCAGGGGCATCGCTTGGCCGTGGCGACGTCACGCATGGAGGCAAAGTGCATTGACATGGTGGGCGAGCTCGGGCTTTCTCAGTTTGAGGCGGTGGTTGGCATGAATCCGCCGCAGGGACGCGAGACCAAGGCCGATTCGGTCCGCGATGCCCTGGCGGCGCTCGGCGCGACGGCCGACGATGCCGTGATGATCGGCGATCGCTTTAACGATGTGGAGGGCGCGCACGCGATGAGCGTGCCGTGCATTGGTATCTATTCGGGCGCGGCGGCGCCGGGCGAGCACGAGGCGGCGGGTGCCGATGCAGTGGTGCACTCGGTGGCCGAGCTTGCTAAACTTTTCGCTATCTAATAGACGTAATGTGAGGGGCGGGCGTACCCGTCGCTCATTGGTAAGGAGGTCGTTCATGAATCAGGTGGAGCAGAGCGTTGCCGAGTATGTCGACGAGGTCTGGGAGGATGTCGTCGCCGATATCGAGCAGCTGGTGAGTTATCCGTCCGTGGCAGTTGCTGCCGATGCAGGGCCCGGCGCGCCGTTTGGCCGCCCGGTCCGTGACGCGCTCGACTGCGTGCTCGGCATTGCGCAGAAGCTCGGCTATCAGACGAGCGACGATGAGGGCTATGTGGGCATTGCCGATATCCCTGGCCGCGGCGACAAGCAACTCGCGACCATCTGCCATGTGGACGTGGTGCCCGCAGGCCCCGG
>URYA01000143.1 GCA_900551975.1 uncultured Collinsella sp.
GCGGGTACGGATGCTGCAGGCGCGGCGGCCGGAGCAGCAGCCACGCTCGCCGGCACGGCGCCGTTGGCAACCATGGCCTCCAGACGCGCCACGCGCTCGGCCAATGCCTCAATCGTTAAATCAGCCTCGGGACGCGCCAGACGCGTGCAGGCAATCTCGAGCACCAGGCGCACGTCGCTCGCGCCCCTCATCTCCAGTGCGGCATCGTCGAGCACCGTCAGCACACGGGCCAGGCGGTCGGCAGGATGCTCGCCAAAGGCAGCGGCCTCGGCAGCAAGCGCCTCGGCCTGCTCGGAGCCGCCCTCAAACAGCTCGGCACGGGCACCGGCAACGCAGGCAACGTACACGTCACGCACATGCGCTACCAGGTCGCGCGTCAGCTCCAGCAGGTCGTTTCCTTCCTCGACCTGCGCACGGATCAGTCCATAGAGCTCGGCAACATCGCGATCGGCAATGGCGCGGGAAAACTCGCCCAGAATCTGGTCCGAAACCTCGCCTAAAAGCGAGCGGGCGTCGTCCGCATGCACAGAACCGTTGCCAAAGACGCTCAGCTGCTCCAGCGTGGACAACGCGTCGCGCATGCCGCCCTTGGCATGGCGCGCCACGATAGCCAGCGCCTCGTCGTCGTAATCGAAGCCCTCCTGCTCGCACACGTATGCCAGGCGATGCTCAATATCCTCGTTGCCGATGCGATGGAAATCGAAACGCTGGCAGCGCGAGAGGATGGTCTCCAGAATCTTTTGCGGGTCGGTGGTGCACAGCACAAAGATCACGTGCGCCGGCGGCTCCTCAAGCGTCTTGAGCAGCGCGTTGAACGCCGCCGTCGTGAGCATGTGGACCTCGTCGATGATATAGATCTTGTACTTGCCACGCACCGGGGCAAAGTTGACGGAGTTGATAATTTCCTCGCGCACATTGTCCACGCCGGTACGGCTTGCGGCATCGAGCTCGTAGACATCCGGGTGGTTGCCCTCGGCGATGAGCTCGCACTCCTCGCAAGTACCGTCGGGCATGCAGCCGCTTGCACCCTCGGCGCGCGTCGCCTCGGCATTGCGGCACAGCAGCGCCTTGGCCAGAATGCGCGCCATGGTGGTCTTGCCCGTGCCGCGCGGTCCGCAGAACAGGTAGGCGTGGGACAGGCGCCCCTCGGTGATGGCGTGCTCGAGCGTCGAGACGATATGCTGCTGGCCCACCACGGAGTCGAAGGTGAGCGGGCGATACTTTCGGTACAACGATTCCATGGGTGCTCCCCCGGGTATACTGAGTCTTGTTGCCGCGGCGGCCATGCGGTCGCACGGCATACTGCATTCCATAATACCCGTACGGCGAGCCCGCCGCGATAGGAGTCCAAAGAGCATGGCAGACGCAGAGAGCAACCTCGTCCCCTCCGAAGCAGCCGACCAGGTCGAGGTCGCGCTCGAGGAGCAGGCCGCAGCCGACGACGGCATCCTGTACCTCAACGAGTACCAGTACGAAAACGACCTGGTCACCGACTTCGCCCGCCTGGTCGCCTCGCCCAGGCGTCGCGGCTCGCTGTATGTCGCCGCGGCAATTGCCGCGCTCATCGGCATCGGCATGCTGGTGGCCGGCGGCAACTGGATCAAGTTTGGCGTCGTCCTGATCGTGTTCGGCGCCTTTTTGGCCTGGTGGAGCAAAAACCTGCACCACACCCTCGCCCGCGACTTTATCGACGCCGTTGAGGCCGACGAGTCCATGGGTGGCCGCTATCGCCGCGTCGCCGCCAACGAGGACGGCCTGATGGTTTGGGGCAAGAGCGGCAAGTCACAGTTCTTCCCGTTTGAAAAGCTCGACCACGTGCTCGACGGCGAGCGCATCTTTGTGGCCATGTTCGCCGACCAGGGCGTGACGATCCCTAAGGACACCTTTGTCCGCGGCGATGCCGAGCAGTTCGGTCCCTTCCTTAAGGCGCGCATCAACAAAAAACTCCGCATCGAGACCAAGAAGAAGAAAATGAAGGCCGAGAAGGCCGCCGCCGAGGCCAAGCAGGGCGACAAGCCCCAGGAGACCAAGCGCAAGCAGAAGAAGAACAAGAAGAAGCGCTAAGGCCAAGCCAGACAGGCAGCCTCGCATCCCGCTATCCTCCCCATGCACCCGAGCGTGCTACACTAGCAGCATCTATGCCACCGCGAACGGCTCCGCGCCCGCCACTCGCAAACGAACTTTAAACGCACGAGGGTTGGCCATGCCGCTTTTCTCGCAACATACCGCCCGGTTCTCGCCGGACGTTCCTTTGGAGGGCACCAGCTCTCGCGAGCTGCTCAAGCGGTACCAGCCGCTCGAGACACTTGCGACCGGCGGTTTTGGCTCCATCGAGATCTGCCGCGACACGCACCTGCGCCGCCGCGTCGCCATTAAGCGCATCCCCCTTATCAACGGTGCCGGCATGCCCGCCAGCGACATCATGGATGTCCTGCGCGAGGCGCACACTGCCGCCATGCTTCAACATCCCAACATCGTGCAGGTCATCGACTTTACGCACGACACAGCCTATGCCTACCTAGTCATGGAGTATGTCGATGGCATGTCGCTTGCCGGGTTTTTGCACCGCGTGGACGGCCACTCACTTACCTTTGACGAGGCCGCGGCCATTGCCGACGCCCTGGGCCAGGCGCTCATCTTCGCCCATAGTAATGGCGTACTCCACCTGGACATTAAGCCCGCCAACGTGCTCATCGACCACTCGGGCAATGTAAAGCTCACCGACTTTGGCATGGCGCGACTGTCGTCTGCCGGTGGCTTTGGCGGTTCGCGCGGCGGCACCATCGGCTAAAATCCGCCCGAGCAGCTCGATATCGAGACCGGCACGGTCGACGAGCGCGCCGATGTCTTTGCCCTCGCCTGTGTGATCTACGAGGGTCTGTGCGGCAGCGCTCCCTTTATGGCGGCCACGCCCGCCGACTCGCTCGGCCGCATCATCGGCGGCGCCACCTATCCCAGCGAGCTGATACCGCACTTTCCCCCGGGAGCCGAGGCCGCGCTCATGAGCGCGCTCTCCCCCATGCCGCAGGACCGCCCCAACAGCATCGAGGCATTTTGCGACCAGCTCCTTGCCGGTCTGGGCAGCGTGCGCGAAGGCCGTCGCAGCCTGGAGCAAATGGTTGGCGAACTTTCGGATGACGAGCAGGAGCTCGACGATATCGAGCCGTCGCACTACGAGGACGACGCCATCGAGGTCGACCCCGCACTCGGCTGGGCGGGCACGCGCTGGAGCCATGCGCGCGACTACACCATGCGCACTATCTCGGCGCTAACGTGCGGCACCTTTAGCTTTTTGCTGATGCAAACGGCCGGGGTCGCGGCGCTTCCCGGCCTGGTCATTGCGGCCATCGCGATCGGAGCGGCGGCTGGCCTGGCCCCCCAGATTGGCTCGGCCATCTCGGCTGTGGGCTTTTTGGTGCTCATGGCCAACGCCACCATGCAGGCACAGGGCATCCTATCGATGCTGCCCGTCGCGGTGATCTTTGCCGCCGCCATGTCCGGTTGGTGGATCGCCTGGGGTCGCACCGAGACTGCCGCGAGCGCCACGCTCACCTGTGCACTCGCGCTTGGCTGTCTGACCGGCAATACCTTCCTGGCAGCTGGGGTCGCCGCCGGCGTCGCGTCATTTTGGCTCGGCCCGGCAAGCGCCGCCGCGGCAACGGGCATGGGCGCGCTTTTTGCCCGTCTGGCCACGGTCGCGCTTTCAGCCGGAGGCGTGCTGGGGCTCGGTAACGTTGCCGCAGCGCTGGGAGACCCGCTCCTTTGGGCTGCCTTTGTGCTGGTCGCGGCAACTGCCGCGGCGTCATCTGCGCTGCTCAATGTCCATGCCAAGCGTGCCGATCAGGGCTCAAACCTTGCCGCAATCGCCGCCATCGCTGTCACCGGCATCGGCTGCGCAGCGGCGTCCTGTCTTGCACACCATATGGAAATTGCCAGCCTTGCAGCCGCGGTCATCGCCAAGGCGGCGGTTGCGGGAATCCTATCCTCTATAATTGTTGGGATATGCCTATATTTGCTCGGATACCAAAGAACCCATACGGAGAGTGATCTTTCGTGAACTTCCTGAACATCTTCGAGGACCACGTGGCCGGCATCTTCGGTGCCACCCGTGCCCCGTTCTCCTTTAAGAAGCTTGCCAAGCAGGCCGCTCGCGACATGGAGGATCAGACTCTGGTGATTAACGGCGTCAACACGGCGCCGGCACTCTATACCATCCTTATCGCCGCCGACGACGATCCCATGCTCGCCCCGTTCTACCCCGAGCTTTCGCGCGAGGTCCGCGAGTTTGTGAAGGCGCAGGCCGAAAAGCGCGCCAACGGCGACGACGAGGCGGAGATGATGGACGAGGACTACGTTATGGCTCTCGAATACGGTCTGCCCCCGACGGGCGGTCTGGGCTTCGGCGTAGACCGTCTGGTGATGCTGCTCACCGATAGTGCCTCTATCCGTGACGTGCTGCTGTTCCCCACGATGAAGCCGATTGAGCAGTAAAACGCAAAATTAAAACGCAGATACGATGAAATTTCGGACA
>URYA01000144.1 GCA_900551975.1 uncultured Collinsella sp.
CGCCACGAGCGCCTACAACGACGCCCGCACCAAACTCGATGACCTGCAAAAGCAGATTGACTCCAATGAGGCGAGCATCGAGGAAATCGAGGCTAAGCTTCCCGAGCAGCAGGCCAAGGCAAGCTCCGCCATGCGCGATCTGTACAAGTATCAGAAGGGCACCAATCCCATCGTGAGCTTCCTGGTCAACGCGCAGAGCCTGGGTGAGTTCATCACAACCTGCAAATACACCAACCAGATCACGAGCTCGAGCGTCGACGAGATCGAAGAGCTCAATAACATGCAAACCGAACTTGAGCAGAACAAGGCCGAGCTCCAGCAGGCCAAGTCACAGCTTGAGGCAGAGCAGAAAAACGCCGAGGATGCGCTGGCGCAGGCCCAGCAGCTCCGCAGCGAGGCACAGGCAAAAGCCGAGCAGGAAAATGCCGCCGAGCTTGCCAAGCTTGAGGCCGATAAGGCCGCTGCCGCCGAGAAGCTCTCGGGCGAGGGCGTAAGCGGCAGCAATTCCAGCAGCCAGGCCACCAACACCAACACCACCATCGACACCACGGTGAACAACGCCAATACCGGTAGTTCCGATTACGATTCGTTCATTAATGAGTGGACGAGCCGCATCGACAATTATCTCGCCGGCTCCCCCATGGCAGGCCAGGGCTACAACTTTGCCGTCGCCGCTTGGAATACCGGTGTCGACCCCCGTTGGTCCCCCGCCATCGCCTGCATCGAGAGCACCAAGGGTGCTTATTGCGCCAATTCTTATAACGCCTGGGGCTGGAGTGCACGTGGCGGCGGTTGGCGCAGCTTTGGCAGCTGGAGCGAGGGCATCTCCGCTCACGTTGCCTATCTGGGCGCCAACTACGGCTCCACCCTTACCCCGGCTGCGGCCAAAAAGTACTGCCCGCCCACGTGGCAGGACTGGTACAACAAAGTCGCCGCTCAGATGAACCGCATCTAAGTGCAACTGCAAAGGGCCCCAACGGGGCCCTTTTCTTTTAGGTAGCGGAGGTATCGACGACGCCGGTCGCATTGGCAACCGCGACTATGACGATCATGCATAGGAGCAGCACACCCAATGCCTTGAGCCAGAGTTTCGCGAGTTTCTTGCCGCGATAGCTGTCGAGCAGTGCGAATCGCCGACGAAGACGGCGCTTATCGAGCAGCGCAAAATGCATAAGCACCATAAGGCCATCGACAAAGAAAAAATACTCGATTATGAGAAGCCACGTCGGGTAGCTTTGGTTTGCTCCCGTGGGGTGAAAGACGGCAAAGTGACTTCCGGCAAAGAACACAAGCAGCGAAAAGCAGACGAGCGTATTCCAAATGCGCCCCAGAGACTCCGGAACGCGAGAGAGCAGACCGCATGCAGCGGAGGCGGCAGGCCCAGGAAGCCCTGCAGGGTTCTGGAGCCCTTGGGGCGTCAACACCGTCTCCGAGGCCGGAGTACGGACAGGCGGCGCAGGAGGCCGCACGGGGCGACTTAGATCGTATGCCGCGCGCGTCGCCCGTCCCAACGCTTCCGCGCTCGCAAAACGCTTGGCCGGGTCGAGCGCCATCGACATGCAGACGGCATCGGCAAGTGGAGTGGGAATGCCGCGTGCCTCGCATTGCTCGCGCAGGTCGAGCCCTGGTTTAGGGCCGACTCCCGTCAAGCAGAAGAACAACAGGGCGCCAAGTGCGTAGACGTCGCTGCGCACGCTCGTCTGCCCAAACCCATACTGCTCGGGCGGCGCATAGGGCCGTGTCCCAAACTTGACGGTATCGGCATCGGCGCCATCGCGCCATACGCGCGCGATCCCCAAGTCGATAATCACCAGCGATGAAAACGTCAGGCCGTCATCAGGCGTATAGTTGGCACCTGTCACGATGATATTCGACGGCTTGAGGTCGCGATGGATCACCGGCGCCGACGTCTCCCCCGCCATTGCAAAACCGGCATGGAGCTCACCCACGGCATCGCATAGGGCAGGATACAATTCACGCGCATAATCGGGGGTGGCTCCCAGACGGTACACCAGCGCCCCGAGCGTCTCCCCTTCGATGTATTCCATAACCACGTTGAGCTCGTCGCCCACACGACGACAATCGACGATTCTGGGCAGGTGCTCAAAACGCCTGCCTGCCCGCTGAGCGGCAAACAGACGCTCGTATGCCCCGCCGATTTGAGCCGAAGCATCGATGCGTTTACGGACAAAGGGGCCGAGCGAACCACCGCCGGTTCCTTCAAAGTACACAAGCTCGGTTGTTTCAACGGACGAGCGCTTAAGTACACGCTCCACGCGATAGCTGTCGTCACGATCGAGCGACGCCAGGTGCTCGGCAAGCGCTGCGGTCAGCTCGTCATTGGAATATGTTGGGGTCTGAGTATCCATAGCCTCCATCATAGCACAGGGCGCAGACACCCCATGGCATCCGCGCCCCGTTCGTTTGCATCGTTGTTCGACAGCTCCGCCGACTCAGATATCAGCCGCTAACTCACCGTCTCCTCGCCAAAGCGATACAGCTCCTCGTTGACCTTTTGGAGGCTGCACCCGCGATCGATGCAAAAGATGATAATCGCATCGCGGCGGTCCTTGCAGTTAAGAACGCTTACCCCGGCAGCCGTCAGCGCACGGTTGGTCTCTTTGAGCGTCAGCGCCATCGCAAAGGCAATCTGCAGCACCTTATTGCGACTCGGATGACGCGCACCGGTAAAGATCTGATAGCCAAAGGTCTCATTGAGATCGGCCATACGAACCACGCGCGAGCGCTCCAAGCCCTTTTCCTGCAGCAGCTGCTTCAGGTAGTCCGAAAGCGACGGGGTGGCAAAGTCGTGCTCCTTGATATAGCCATCGATGTTTGGCGCGTCGAGAAGCTCATTGAGCAACTCCTCGGTCAGCTTTTTATCGGGCATACGGCTTCACCTCCCCCAGTGCATGCAACATGCTAGAAACCACTTACGTCCGAACGCTCCCAGCTAGCAACCTGGTCGGGAGACACTGTACCCAGCGCCTCGAACTTCCAGGAGCCGCCCGCCTTCAGATGATTGGTGTTTGCAAGAGCCGTTCCAACCTGGTTGCCATCGGCATCATACAGAACATACTCGATCTGAATGTAGCTCTTTTCCTTGTCCGTGTTATTGGTCAGCGTGCCCGTGATCTTATAGGCAAACTGATTGGAGGTGTCTTCAGCCTCATCAGCAATGGCATACGGTTCTTGCGGTTCTTTTTGCTCCTCAGCCTGCTGTGTCGCCTCGGCAGGTTTTGCCGAATCGCTCGCAGACGAATCGGTTGAATTGCCACCCATAGAGCCCACGGTACCGACGATAACCAGCACCACGATGACGCCTAGGACAATCTTGCCGATCGGCTTCTTTCCCTCTTTTGCCATTATTCATCCTTCCTACGATCCGGCTACCACGCCGGCATACAGCACATCGTAGAAAGGATTGAACTTGAATTCATTAGCTGAGAGCTAAGGCTGCGGTAAACGACCAATGCAGTTATCCAAACGCCGAGCAAACGCACTGCGCGCGACCGTCTGCTGGCAGTGCATCAACCCACCGTGACGGATTCCCCGGTAAAGGCACTGATCATCAACAGGACAAAGAAAACAAGGTAGCTGGCACTCAGCAGGTACGCAATGATCAGAAAGACGACCCAGCCGACATTGGTTTTACCGTCGGCACGGCGTTGCTCGCGATTGCGGCAGAGCCAAATCGTCACGCCAATAGCCACAATCAACAGCACGAGTGCCGCTGCTGCCAACCCGGCAAGCGCAAACATCACGCCAATGCTCACAGCAATAACCGGAAGCAGCAGCAGGCCGCACCCGCACCCACCAGGACTATACACGGCAGTCTGTCGGCGCCTCATCATCACTCCAAGTCAAGCAATCGTTTGTAGACATCGAGGCCTTTGAGCAGGATTTCCTCGTCGAAGAGCATGCTATCGGTATGCAGAGCGCTTGTGGCATAGACGGGGCAGCCATCCGAATCACTCGGGTTGTCTTGGTCCTCTGGCATACCCGTGCCCAGCAGGAAAAACACGCCCGGCAGATGGCGCTGATAGAAGGCGAAATCCTCGGCGATTAGCAGCGGCTCGTCCACGAGCTGCAATTCGGGCAGAGCGGGCGCGATTCGGGCAAACAACTCAGGGTCGTTATCGACCGGTGGATAGCCCTCGGCAAAGTCGAGATCATACGTGCAGCCCGTTGCGGTGCACGCCTCGTCGAGCACACGGCGTACGCCCTCGCGCGCACGGTCGAACATGTCGTCCGTAAACACACGCAGGCTTCCGGCCACATGGGCCTCCCCCGCCACCGCGTTGCAAACCGTACCGGCCTGCAGCAGACCAAACTTACCGATACAGGGCTCGTCGGTGCCCAGCTCGTCCATCAGTTCGCGCTCGGCAACCAAGAACTTGGCAGCCGCCAGCGCCGCATCGTGCGACTCCTCGACCGGAACGCCATAGGTCTTAGCGATATGGATGCTCGTCCCGTGAATATGAATGTGTGTCTCACTCGAAC
>URYA01000145.1 GCA_900551975.1 uncultured Collinsella sp.
CAATGAAGTGGAGCTGTAGGAGCTGCTAGGCCGCGCATCGCCGGATCGCACCCCCCTATCTGGGCCGCGTTTTCCCAACGGCCACGCCAACGGAAAGCGCGTCCCATTCTGGACGCTCAAAACGGGACGCACTTTCCGGATGGCGGGCCTAGCGGAAAGCGTGTCCCGGAATCAGGTCTCGGAACGGGTCGTGCTTTCCGGTTGAGTCCTTCAGGGGAAACCGCATCCCGGAATAAACGCTCAAACTGGGATGCACTTTCCAAGTGAGCGGTTAGCGGAAAGCGCATCCCACTCTGAGGCATGATTCCAGGACGCAGTTTCCGCTTGAGGGCTGTTCCGGAAAGTGAGTCCCATTCTGAGCATCGATTCTGGGACGCTGTTTCCGCCAGAGGCTCTACCGGAAAGCGCATCCCATTCTGAACGCCAATTCCGGGACGCAGTTTCCGCTCCAAACAAAAGGCCCCGGCTCGCGATGGAGCCGGGGCCAAAGGCGCAGCATATGCAGTTGATGTTGAGCGCGAACAGCTCGTCAGCAATGGCTGTCCGCGCCCTACCCTACCCGCGGTTGCGGACGCGGCTGTAGGGCGTATCCACCATGGGCAGATCGGGACGCAGCTTGCCGTCAAATGCGCGATAGGCGTTCTGTACGGCGGGCGCCGTGGGGATCGTTGCGATCTCGCCGATGCCCTTGCCGCCGTACGCCACAGGCAGCAGCTCGTCCTTCTCCACGTAAATGGCGTGAATATCCGGAATCTCGGGCGCACGGAACAACCCGAGCGTACCGTACCTTGCCTGGGGTACGCAGTCCTTGAGCGGCCAGTCCTCGGTAAGCGCATAGCCCATACCCATGAGCACGCCGCCTTCAATCTGACCCTGGATGGAGATGGGGTTGACCACCTTGCCGGAATCGTGCGCGGCATAGACCTCGCTCACGCGGCCGTCATCATCCAAAATGACCACATGCGTGGCAAAGCCGTAGCAGATGTGGCTCTTGGGGTTGGGAACGTCAGCGCCCAGCTTGTCGGTCGGCTCCAGGTACACGTAGCCAAACTCGCATCCCTCGAGCGCCTTGATGGCGGCCGCGGGATCCTGAGGATGCATACCCTGGCCGGCGACGAGCTCCTGCGTGCGCAGCTGATAGGCGCGACCGTCGTCGTACTCAATCTTGACGCCGTCACCATGGGCGCTCACCGGGGCGGCAGGCGCAGGCTTGCCGGCCTCGATGCCGACCATGGCATCGCGCAGCAGGAAGGCGGCACCGCGCACGGCCTCGCCGGTCACGACCGTCTGACGCGAGCCAGACGTGGTGCCGGAGTCGGGAGCGTTCTCGGTGGAGCACTCGCCGTTGGCAATGCAGCGAAGCGGCAGACCGCATGCCTCGGCAACGTCCTGCAAAAAGACGGTGTTGCAGCCCTGGCCGATGTCGGACGTGGCGGCATAGACCACGGCCACGCCGTCCTCGATGCGAATCTTGCAGCGGCCGGCATCGGGCAGGCCCACGCCCACGCCGGCGTTCTTCATGGCGCAGGCAATGCCGGCGTGTCCGGGATGCGCATAGTAGGCATCCTTGACCTCGAGCAGCGTCTCCTTCAGCGCCGTGGAGCAATCGGCAATTTGGCCGTTGGGCAAAACCTCGCCCGGCTCGATAGCGTTTCGGTAACGAATCTCCCACGGATCCAGGCCGACCTTCTCTGCCAGCAGGTCGATCAGGCTCTCGAGCGCAAACTCGGACTGGCAAACGCCAAAGCCGCGGTACGCGCCGGCGGGCGGGTTGTTGGTGTAGTAGCCAAAGCCGCGAATGTCGGTGTTCTGGTACTTGTAGGGGCCGACGGCATGCGTGCAGGCGCGCTCGAGCACCGGGCCGCACAGCGACGCGTAGGCGCCGGTGTCAAAGTTGATCTCGCAGTCCAGACCGGTAAAGTTGCCCTCGGCGTCGCAGCCCAGCGTAAAGGTGCCGTCCATGGCGTGGCGCTTGGGATGGAACGCGAGCGACTCGGCGCGCGTGAGTTTGCACTTCACGGGACGCTGGAACTTATATGCGGCGAGCGCGGCCAGGTGCTGGATGGACACGTCCTCCTTGCCGCCAAAGCCGCCGCCCACAAGCATGGTCTCGACGACCACGCGCTCGGGCTCGTTGTCCCAGCCAAACATGTGGGCACACTCTTTGCGCGTGTCGTAGGCACCCTGGTCGGTCGACTGCACCTTGACGCCGTTCTTGTACGGGAAGGCGACGGCGCACTCGGGCTCCAAGAAGGCATGCTCGGTAAAGGGCGTGGTAAAGCGCTGCGTCACGGTAAACGCGCTTTCTGCCAGCGCCTTGGCGGCGTCGCCGCGCGTCACGTGACGGCTCTGGCACACGTTGTCCTTGAGCTCCACCGTGTTGCCAAAGGCAAAGAAGCTGTCGTGCAGGCGCGGGGCGTCGGCAGCCTTGGCCTCGACAATGTTGCGCACGGGCTCCAGCGGCTCGTAGTCAATCTTTACGAGCTTCTTGGCCTTCTCGAGCGTCGCCTCGTCCTCGGCAACCACCAGCACGATGGCGTCACCCACGCAGCGGGTGATATCGCCCTGGGCGATCATGACGTCCCAGTCCTGGATAAGGTGGCCGACCTGGTTGACCGGCACGTCCTCGGCGCGCAGGATGCCCACCACACCGGGCAGGGCCTCGGCCTTGGAGGTGTCGATGGAGAGCACGCGGGCGCGCGGATACTTGGAGCGCACGGCGCTGGCATAGGTCAGGCCCGGCTGATCGAGCTCGTCGATGTCGTCGGGATACTTGCCCTCGCCGAGCACCTTCTTGCGCACGTCGATACGGAAGGCGCGCTTGCCCACGCCGTAGTCATCGCCGCGCTCCAGGTCCTCATCGATCTGCTTTTCGCCGCGGAGCACCGCAGCGGCCAGCGAGATGCCCTCGATAATCTTTTTGTAGCCGGTGCAGCGGCAGACGTTACCGCGAATGGCGTACTTAATCTGCTCCTCGGTGGGCTCGGGGTCCTCGGCGATGAGCGCTGCGCCCGCCATGACCATGCCGGGAATGCAAAAACCGCACTGCACGGCGCCCACGGCGCCAAAGGCGTACACAAAGGCCTCGCGCACGTCCTCGGGCAGGCCCTCGACGGTTACGATGTTGCGACCGGCAGCAAGAGCAGTGGTCAGCACGCACGCCTTGACGGCCGCACCGTCCACATGGATGGTGCAGGTACCGCAAGCACCTTCGGAGCAGCCGTCCTTGGCGGAATGGATATGCAGGTCGTCGCGCAGGTAGCGCAGCAGCGGTTTATTCTCCGTCGTCGTGCGCTCGACGCCGTTAACGGTAAAAGTGAATTCCTGTGCCATGGTGATTCCCTTCTACACGCCGGCGGCGATGCCGGTGCGGTCGTGGATGGCGCCATGCGGGCAGACGACGGCGCACATGCCGCACGACAGGCAGTCCACGCCGTCGATATGGGCGCAGTTGTCCTCGATGCGGATAGCGCCGGCAGGGCACTTTTTAGCGCACATGCCGCAACCGATGCAGCTCGTGTCGCAGATCTTGCGAGCGATGGCGCCCTTATCTGTGTTGTTGCAGCGCACCAGAATGTTCTGGTAGCCGGGAACGAAGGCAATCACGCGCTGCGGGCACGCCATACCGCACAGGCCACAGCCCGTGCACTTGGAGCGATCCACGCGGGCGATGCCATCGACCAGCGCAATGGCGCCGTGGGGGCAGGCCGTGACGCAGGCGCCACAGCCAATGCAGCCTTCGCTGCAGCGGGCGTCGCCGCCTGCGGAAGCGCAACCACTTCCGCAGGCAACGTAGGCCACGTTATGTTGAATGGATTTGGCCATAAGAGACTCGCCTATTTCTTAAGAAGGTACGAATAGTTGTCGCGCACGGCCCTGATGGTCAGGCGGACGGCCTCGGGAAGACCGGTGTTGACGGCATCGACCGAGACGGTGCGGACCGTGCCGGCGACGCGGACCTTAAAGTGGTCCTCGTCCACGGCCAGGAAGCCCTCGTTCTCGGAGTTCTCCATGTCCTGCTCGCTCCAGAACAGGGTGAGCTTGTCCTTGTAGGGACGACCCTCCTGGTAGGGGCAGAACACGGCGCAGTTACCGCACTCGTTGCACATGCCGTCGACATGGACGACCTGATGCTTGGCCAGGCCCGGCACCTTAATTGCCACGTTGGCGCGGTTGGGGCACACGTCGCAGCAGACCTCGCACACCGAGCCGCAGCCCAGGCAGCGGGTCTTGGTGCAGTTGCGCTTGTCGCGGCACAGCGACCCCTTGCGCTCGTAGCAGGTGTCCTCGCGGCCGGCCTGCTCGTTGCAGTCGGCGTACTTGTTAAAGTCCACGCCGGCGATGGCACGGGCGACCTCCGCGGCGTCGGCGATAGCCTCGACCACGGTGGCAGGACCGCGGCGGCAGTCGCCCGCAGCCCAGACGCCCTCGACGCCGGTGGAGGTGGCGGCAAGGCGGCCGCGGCGATCGGG
>URYA01000146.1 GCA_900551975.1 uncultured Collinsella sp.
GACGCCCATCAGGAACACGGCGTCGTAGCCCTCGTCGGCGACCTTGTCGGCGAGCTCAATCATCTTCTTGCCGGTCTCGTAGACGTTCTTGCCGTCCTCGACGTAGCCCTCCTGGCTAAAGTGCATGATCTCGATCTTCTCGGTTTCCTTCATGGCTTTTCCTTTCTGTCCTGCACGCAACTCTATACATCGCGTTTCTTTTCGATACCAATTATCGACATACACCTAATGTGTTTTTAATACCACTTATCAATCTGCTCCAATCCTCGGTGAACGGTCGAAATTCTCTGGTGAGTGGTATTAAATTAGAATTGAATGTATAGCTAACGCCTCTGGCGCCTCCCTTGTGTGACAAAGAACAGCGTTCCTACCAGCGCAATAATGGTCGATGCCCCAAACAGTACCGTCTGGACACCCAAAGCCTCCGCCAAAAACGGAGCCGCCAGCAGCGGCAGCACGCCGGCGCTCATCAGGCCAAAACGCACAAAGCCGGTAATGCGCCCCAGGTATTTGATGTCAGCGCGCTCCTGAATCAAGATCATCTGCAGCGGTTCCAGGAATCCCCAGGCCAGACCGTTAATCGCCTGACCGATAATCGCGACCCCCAGCATATCGGTGCCCACGTACACCATGGACCCAATGCCCACGGCCATGAGCGCGCCGAGCAGCAATCGCAGGTTGACATGGCGGGCAGAAAGCTTGGTCAGGATGAACGCGCCCACCGAGGAAGTGAGGCCCACGACCGAGGACAGCCAGCCCAGCCAGACGATATCCACGTTGAGCACATCGCGATAGAACAACGACTCCAGCGAATCGAACGCGCCAAACGCAAAGAAGCCCAGAAAGCCCGAGATAAAGATAAGGCGCAGGTCGTGGTCGCGAAACGTAAGTCGCGCGCCCTCGGCCATGCCGCCCAGAATGCCGCCCTTCGGCTTCTCCCCTTTTGCGGGAGCAACACACTCGTGACAGCCCAAGGAGAGCACGGCCGCCACACCCATCATGCCCGCCATGAGCAGATAGACCGATTGCGTGGCAAAACAGCTCACGATGGCACCACCGAGCAGCGGGCCAGCGGTATAGGCGATATTGCTGTAGAACACCATGAGACCGTTCACGCGGGTACGGCCCTCGGTGGTCGACTCCAGGTATCCCGGAAACGCATGCGTACAGGTGTTGATAAAGCCGCCCGCAAGCCCCAAGACGCACGCGGCAAACACAAGCCCGGGGACAGACAACGGCGCCAACCCCACGCCAAGCGATAGCACCGCCGTAATCGCGCACGTCACAAACGACGTCCGGCGCGGTCCAAAGCGGTCGATGACCGAGCCCGACACCATATTGCCCGCCGACGTCATAAGATTGCGTACGAGCGTAATGGCAGCAACCAAAAAGGCCGTACCAGCCAAATCATACGTCGCCGCGCCGATAAGCCCTAAAAAGTACACCGCGTTGTTGGCGCACCATTGCAGGGACTCAATAAGAATCAGCCTGACCTCTGCCGGCGTCAGGCGCATTGCTTCGCGATCCTTCGCGAACATACGAACTCCCTCTATACAAGTAAGGGGATGGAAGGCATAGGCCCGCTCCATCCCCTTACCAGGTTGCAATGACAGTCTATGCAGCCGGGCCCTTACGCCAGCACGCCGAAGAACGCGCCGATGATGCCCACGACCATGGTGGCCACGATCAGCACCATGGGGTTGATCTTCTTGGACAGCAGCCAGTAGTACAGCCAGAAGGCGATCATGCCGAGCATGCCGGGCATGATGCCGTCCAGGATGTCCTGGAGGGTCTGGGCGTCGTCGCCCGAGCCGATGGCCACCGGGATGCTGGCCCAGAACATGTCCTTGCACATGGCGCCCACGACCATGACGCCCACGATTCCCACGCAGGTCATGATCTTCTGCATGAGGCCGGTCCTCTGGGCCTCGTCCAGGAAGCCCACGCCCAGCTCGTAGCCCTTGACGGCGCCCCAGATGCGCAGCGCGAAGCCGGGGACGTTGTAGATGAGCAGGAAGGCGATGGGGCCGAAGGGGTTGCCGGCCTGGCACAGGCTGATGCCCACCGCGGCGGCGACCACGCGCAGCGTCGACAGGAAGATGGAGTCGCCGATGCCGGACAGCGGGCCCATGAGGGCGGCCTTGACGTCGTTGACGCTCTCGGGCTCGATCTCGCCGCGGGCGACCTTCTCCTCCATGGCCATCGCGATGCCGCCGACGAACGGGGCGAACTGGACGGTGATGTTGAAGAACGCGCAGTGGCGGTGCAGGGCCTCGGCGTAGTCGTCGGGGCGGCCGGCGTAGATCTTCTTGAGCATGTTGGCGACCATCAGGCAGAAGGCGATGTTCATCTGCTTGTAGTAGGTCCAGGAGAACTCCATGCCCAGGGCGCCGACGTTGACGGCGCTCTTGACGAGGTCGGAGCGCGTGATCTTGTTCTCGGGACTAGAAGTCATCGTCCTCATCCCCTTCCGCGGAGAGCTGGGGCTGGGCTCCGCCCAGGCCGAGCAGGTCGAACTTGTCGATGCCGATGATGATGGCGATCAGGGCGACGCCCAGGACGGGCACGTTGGCGTAGGAGCACAGCAGGAAGCCCAGGAAGTAGAAGGGCACGAGCTGCTTGGTGAGCACCAGGCGGCCGAGCATGGCGAAGCCCATGGCCGGCAGGATGTTGGCGGCAACGCCGCAACCGTCGATGATGAAGGGCGGGATGAAGTCGAGCAGGCCCTGGATGGCGTCGGAACCCAAATAGAAGGCGCCGCCGCACAGCAGGAAGTACTCGACGCAGCCCCAGATTCCAATTCCCCAATGAACGGCGTAGATGCCTTTAAGGTTTCCCTTGAGGGCGAACTTGTCTGCCATATCGACAAACACAGGGAACAAGGCATTGGTAATGTTGCCGATCGTCAGCGCAAGGACGGCGATAGGCATGGCGAGCGCGATGGCCGTCTCGGTACCCTGACCGAGCTGAATGGCAAACGCGCAGGCGAGCACGCCGCCGACGGTTTCGTTAGGCGGCACGTAGGCGCCGATGGAAATCGAGCCCATGAACAGCAACTCCAGGCTGGCGCCAACGGCAAGGCCAGTCTGCAGGTCCCCCAGCACCAGGCCCACGAGCGGGCACAGGACGATGGGGCGGAACGCGTAGAGGGTGCCGAGCTGGTAGTCGAGGCATCCAAACGCTCCGACTAAGCCGACGAGGATTGCTTGGACAAGCATAATTCCTTCCAATAAGGAATCTCGAACCGTCGTCACTCCCGTCGCGCGCGTTGTTGATATCAATTCCGGGAGTTCGATTCCACGGCTCGAAGCGTACCTGGTGTGCTGCTAACACCCATGCCAGGCACAAATGATTTGATACCAATTATAGGTATGCAGGTTCGCCTTATTTAATACCAGTCGCTCAGCGGGGTGTTTTTTACCGTAAACGGCAGGCGCATCCCATTAGGCACGCTCTTTGTTTCGATGGCGGACAAGCGCCACCAGAAAGCCGTCACCAAAGGCATCGGATGCCAAGTTGGCCACAATCACCAAAACGATCATCGCCGCGCCCAAGAACTCGTTCCAGCTAAAGACCTCGCCAAAGAGGAGCGCCGACCAGCAGGGAGCGAGCACGACCTCACTCATGCAAACCAAGTTGGCCGCAAACGCGTTGGTGCGCGCAATCCCCTTGGCATACAGCACACTCGCAAGGCCGCTGCAAAAAAGGCCATGCACCAGCATAAGCCCCCACTCAAAGGGTTTCACGGAGCCTAGGTCGCCGGCAAAATAGACGATCGGCAGTATCGAGATGCCGCAGGAGATGAGCGAGGACACCATGGGCGACGCATCGGGGCGAGAGTTTAAAAAGAAACACAGCCCAAAGGTGGCGCCCGAAATGACGGCAAGCAGATTTCCGAGCATGCCCTCGGCACTCAAATCACCTAAAAAGAAAAGTCCCATACCCGTAAAAGCAACCACCACGGAGGCAATCTTCGCAGGCGAGGGCAACGTGCGAGTTGCGAGCGATTGATACACGATAACGAAAATCATCGAGGTGTACTGCAGGACGATCGCGTTGCCGACCGTCGTGAGCTGGTTGGCAAAGTTAAACGTGGTGCCCGTCACGAAGTTGCAGACTGCCACAAGGACAATAAGACGGCTGACGCGGAGGACGGGCCTGCCGACGAGCAGGATAAAGAGCGCCATAAATATTGCCGTAACGGCACCGATCAAAAGAGCTGACTGCGAATTGGCGCGAACGAGGATGCCGATAAAACTCCACAAGAGCGCCGTGCCAAATAGATACATCGCCCCGCTCACGCCATTATCGGGTGGATCGTCAGATCGAATCACGAAGCACCTCCAGCTAGCTTTCGGTAATCAGAACCACCCTTAAAAAGGGTGGTTTGCTCTTAGGGTATAACCCACGGGC
>URYA01000147.1 GCA_900551975.1 uncultured Collinsella sp.
CCACCGGCAGACTCAGCAGGCAGGCGCCGATCAGAATCTGAAAGAGAAAGCCCAAAATCACCACCTGGGCCGGGGTGATGCGATCATGTTTCAAAAAAGGCATGGAGAACCTCCGAACTTTCCCCCCGGAACTGCACGCCAGTCTGGGGTCGTCCTATCTGGTTGTATTATAGCACGGGCCGAATTAGCGTCCCATTAAAGAAAACGTCAAGGTATTAAGGCGGCATTAAGAAATGTCGCATTTTTGGTGGAAATAAAAATAGGAAAACCGGCAAGCTTGTGGTATACTGGGGAGAAACGGCGCTCTCCCCCTCTTTTTTGGCCATTTTTTCCGCCATTTGTCCCTTTTCCAGACTGCTCCGCTTTTCCTTCTCTTTATGGCGCCTTTATCCGCTGTTCTTCCCCTCAGCGGACCCATCCGCGACTTTACAATCCCTTGGAGGTAACCATCCATGAACAAACCCCAGATCTTAGTGGTGGAGGACGACACCGCTGTCGGCAACCTCATCACCACCACCCTGGAGACCCAAAACTATCTCTTCCACCGGGCGAAAACCGGCGCGGGCGCTCTGATGGACGCCCTGTCCTACCGCCCCGACGTGATCCTGCTGGACTTGGGCCTGCCCGATATGGACGGCGTCAAGGTGGTGGAGTCGGTGCGCGCATGGTCGGGCATGCCGATTATCGTGGTCTCGGCGCGCAGCGAGGATGCGGACAAAATCCGCGCGCTCGATGCCGGTGCCGACGACTATCTGACCAAGCCGTTTTCGGTCGAGGAGCTGCTCGCGCGTATTCGCACGACGCTCAGGTGCCTTTCGTATGCGCAAACGGGCGGTGTTGCCTCCGAGGGCTCGTTCGATACCGGTGAGCTGCATATCGATTTTGATGCCGGCATCGCCACGATGGATGGCGAGGAACTGCATCTGACGCCGATCGAGTATAAGCTCCTGTGCCTGCTGGCACACAACGCCGACAAGGTACTGACGCACCAGTTTATCCTGCACGAGATTTGGGGCACGGCAACTAAGAGCGACCTGGCGAGCCTGCGCGTCTTTATGGGCACGCTGCGCAAGAAGATTGAGTCCGACCCCGCGCATCCGCGCTATATCCAGACGCACGTGGGTATCGGCTATCGCCTGGTCACCCAAGGGTAGGACGGCGTCCGCCATCCCACTATGAGTTGCGGTGAAATACGGTCTAAATTTGCCTAATTCCAGGCAAAGCAGTCCATATTCCACCGCAACTTTGTTTATTTGCCCTTGGGCTTGCTGGCGTAGAACTTCTTCTTTTTGGGCTTGCCGGCGGGGGAGGGCTTGCCGGCAAAGTTAGACTTGCCGTTGCCAGCCTGCGCGTGCGCGGGCGCCGTTGCGCGAGGCTTGCGGGCCTCGGGGTTGCGCAGCTCCTCGACGCGCTCGGCAATTTCCTCGGCGCTAAAGCCGACCTCGGCCATGGCGTCCTCGATGGGCAGGCGGCGCACGATATAGCAGTGGTGCACCTTCTGGTTGCGCGCGAAGTCCTCGGGGATGGTCTGTGCCGTAATGTCCTCCAGCACTACGCCCGCGCGTGCGAGCTTGCGCGTTTCGGGGCGGAAGCCGCGCAGGTTGCAGCTAAAGATGGCATGGCCGCCCTGCGCGAGCAGGCGCGATACGCCGGCCAAAAGCTCGACATGGTCGCGCTGGACATCCCAAGTGCGACGGCCCATCTTGGACGAGTTCGAGAACGTGGGCGGGTCGACAAAGATCAAGTCCCAGCGGTTGCGCGTCTGGCGCTGGTCACGAATCCAGGCGAGCACGTCGTCGCGCACAAAGTGATGCTGCGGCCCCACAAAGCCGTTTTGGCGCATGTTGCGCTCGGCCCAGCCCAGGTAGGTGTTGGAGAGGTCGACCGTCACGGTCTCCTCGACGCCGCCGTCGGCCGCATAGCAGGTGGCGGTGCCGGTGTAGGCAAACAGGTTGAGGAAGCGGCGTGCCTGCTTGGCGTGCTCGCGCACTAGGTTGCGGGTGACGCGGTGATCCAGGAAGATGCCGACGTCCAGGTAGTCGTCAAAGTTGACGGCAAAGGTAAGGCCGCCCTCTTCGATGAGCGGCAGGCGACGGCGCGCGATGTTGGCGCGCTCGCCCGATGCGCCCTTGCCGGCGCCCTGTTTGCCGTACTGCGAGCCGCCGCGCGAACGCATGCGGGCCTTGGCGTGCACGTGCTCGGCCGGAACATCAAGAATACGCGGCGCGATGGCCAAGATGTCGAGCATGCGGGCCTGGGCAAGCGCGGGGTCGATGGTCTTGGGTGCGGCGTATTCGGCAATGACGAGCCAGCGGCCCGGCGTCTGCGGGCAGCCCTCGTACAGGTCGATGGCGGCGGAGTAGTCGGGTAGGTCGGCATCGTAGACGCGGTAGCAGCTCACGCCCTCGCGCCTGGCCCACTTGCGGCGCAGACGGGCATTCTTGCGCAGGCGGTTGGCGAACTGCTCCGACTTGGGGATGAGCACGGGTAGCGGCTTGCCGTCGCCCAGGTCGAGCGTGGCGGCGGGCTCGGGCATGGGGGCGTTGGCGGCCTCGTCTTCGGCGTCCGCGGACTGTTCCTCGGCGTTTGCGCTGGTCGCGGCTTCAAACGCCGCGGCGGCGTGGTCGAGCGAAGGCCAGACTTCGACGGTCGCCTCTTCGTTGTTGGGCATGACGGCGATTGAGCGCTCGGGCTCGGCGTGGAGCGCGCGGGCCAGTAATCCGTCGCGGGTGAGCGCGGCGACCGGCGCCGCGGCAAGCTCGGGCGCGCGGCGCAGCTCGCCGATGAGCGTCATGGTGTCATGCATGAGCGAAAGCGGTGTCTCGGTCGTATCCGCGACCACGGCGGCACCGGCGACGGCGCCCGCGTGGTCCAGTACGGTGGCGGACTTGGCGGCGCAAAAATCGACAAAGCGCTTGTAGCCGGCACACTTGACCATGCGCTCAGCGGTCTTGCGGGCGGCGGGGTCGATGTCTACGGCGACGATGCGCGCCTGGCGCTCACGCGCCGCGGTCTCGCGCTCGCGCGCCTCGGCAAGCAACTGCTCCCACAGGGCGGTGTCGTGCAGCTGCCAGCCCTCAAAGCCCCAGTGGTCGCGGGCGGCGCCCGGTGCACGGTCAGTCAGGATATTCACGGCCTCCAGCAACAGGCCGCCGCCGGCGCACGAGGCATCGATTAGCGTGGGAAGGGCTTCATTCTCGTAATCGTCGGCCGTCAACTCGCGCTCGCACAGTGCGGTCCAGCCGACCTGCGCGAGCACCAGGGCGGCGTAGTCGGGGCGCAACACGTGCGCACCCTCGCCGGCACGGGTCGCCGCGGGCGGCAGGCGCTTGAACAGCGGGTCGCCCGAAAGGTCCAGGCTGATGCTCGCGCGGCGCTGGCGCAGCGAAAGCAGTAGGTGAACGTCGGGATCGGCAGCGTCGACATCGGCGCGACGGCCCATGGTCTCGGCCAGACGGTCGCACAGCGCGTCCTTGGCGCGCAGGGCCGAGAAGCGCGTGTTGCGCAGCTGCTCGGTCACGCCGTGGGCGGTGATGGCAATGGTGGCGCCGGGGCGGACGATGTTCTCCCAGGCGATGTCGTAAACGCTATCGTACAGCTCATCGGCATCCTGCGCCTCAAAGCGCCCGAGCACCGCAAACACGCGGCTCGCTAGGCGCGACCACAGACAGGCGCGGTAGCCTTCTTCGAGCTCGCCCTCAAACGTGGCGCGGCCCTTCAGTCGGCGAACATGCGAAAGCCCGAGGCGTTTAAGCTCATCGGCGAGTGCGGACTCAAAGCCCTCGGGGCAGCTTGCGTAAAATTCCATGGGTGACCTCTCTGGTTGCGTCGCTCCATTATATGATGGATACTTCGTTTACTCTCGCCCCCGAAAGGAACCCATATGATTGATGCGTGCCCCGATTCCGCCGTGCTCTTTTTTGACGTGGACGGCACGCTGACGTCGTTCGATCCCGACAACATGACCGACAAGGACTTTTCGGCGGTTCACCCCTCGCAGGCGGTCGTCGAGGCGTTTCATCGTCTGCGCGACGCGGGACACCAGGCATTTATCTGCACGGGTCGTCCCTTGTGGCTGATTGCCGATGGCCTGCGCGCGCTGAACCCGGCGGGTGTCGTTGCCATGGCGGGAGCGACGCTCGAGGTCGAGGGCCGCGTGGTGCATGAGGACTGCTTTGACGAGGACGTTATCGAGGAGCTTGCGCGCCGTATGGCCGCGGCGGGGATTGAGGCCTTTTTCGAGACCAACGTGGCTACTTTTGCCCTGGAACCCGCGGGTGTTGAGCAGTCGTCTCTGATCGGCACTTCTGTGGTGCACAGCACCGAGGAAATGCGCGTCGACGGCCGTCTGCGCGTGGGCAAGGTGTGCATCGTCGCGAGCTACCTGGCTCGC
>URYA01000148.1 GCA_900551975.1 uncultured Collinsella sp.
CACCTGCCCCCGTCTCCTCTGTTGCGGTGAAATAGTTCCTAGTTGGGGGCTTTGGCAGCAAAAACAAGAACTATTCCACCGCAACTTCTTGCTCGTCTTTTTGGGATGGGGCCCGCTTGGTTTGGTAAAATACCGGCGCACTTGGGAACGGATGGGCTCCGGTGGGCTCCGCGGTCCTCAAAACCGTTGCGAGGCGTGCAAAACGTCTTGGATGTGTTCGATTCACATACGTTCCCGCCATACGCTACCAGCGCTTTTGTGCTCGCGGTCTTGCTGCGTGCCGCAAAGGCGCTGTTTTGTTTTTGTACGGGTCCGCCGTGTCGCCTGTCATGTCGTCTACGGTAACTGATTCCGTGCGTTGGGCTTTGAACGTGCCGATGGAGGTGTTTTGCCGTATGACTACCGTAAGACGTGCCGATCTTTCTTGTGTCGTCCAGGCGGGCGGGCTGTCGTCGCGCATGGGTTGCGACAAGGCGCGCATGACGTTTTGCGGCGAACCGCTCATCGAGCGCGTGCTGGGTCGGCTGGCGACAGTTGCCGGCGAGTTGGTCGTGACGACTTCGCGCCCCAGCGAGCTTACCTATCTTGAGGAGCGCACGTTTGGCTGTCTGGTGCCGCGAATAGTGTCGGACCTTGAGGGGCCGGCGGGCGCCATGCGCGGCATCGCGAGTTCGCTGACTGCGGCTCGGCTGCCTCTCGTGGCGATCGTCGCCTGCGACATGCCGTTTGTCTCGCCGGAACTCATCGGCGCTCTTGCCGATCGTGTTGAGGCCGAGGCGCTCGACGTGTGCGTGCCGCGCGAGGAGCGGGGGATTGAGCCGCTTTGTGCTGTCTGGCGCCGTGACGCGTGTGCGCCGGTCGCCCAAGAGCTGCTCGCCTGCGACCGTCAGCGCATTCGCTGCCTGATTAATCGCGTTCAGGCTGGTTATATGGATGAGCCGCAGATCGTTAAGGTCGCAGGCTCTACGCTCTGCTTCGAAAACGTCAATACGCCCGAGGAGTTTACGGCGGCCGAGTTGCTCGCCTAGATCTGCACACATCAATGACGGGAGATGCCGTGTCACATGATATTTGCCCCGATACTGGGGAACCTTGCACTTGCGATGGGTCCGAGCCTTGCACCTGCGGCTGTGGCGGACATACGGCCGAGGAAGAGGCAGCGGCGGCTGCGTATCGCGAGTCGCACCGCGAGGCCTCGTTCGGCGATGCCTCTGATCACGAACGCAAGATTATCGTGTCGTTTGACAGCACCTTCGATGTGATGGAATGCGAGCAGCTGTGCCTTGCCGCCGGTGTGCCCGGGCACATCATGCCGCTGCCCGGCTCCATTACCGCTGGCTGCGGCCTGTGCTGGGCCATGCCGTTCTCGGGCGATGCGCTTGCCGCCTTCCGTGCTGCCACCGAAGGCCGCATAACCCCCGCCGACTACCATCAGCTCGTCCTCTAACCGCCAGCACCACCACAAAGGTGCCCCAATGTGGTGGTTAGAAACATGTGGACGAAACAGCCTTGAAACACGCGATTTGCACTTTAGGTGCTCAAAAACGCTTCTACCTGCATCGTAATCAAAACGAAACATCTGCTCGTCGGCTTATGCGAAACTTTGTTGCAACAGTGCGATATTATCCATACTCGATAAAGCTCGCAGCGCATGGGGCGCCGCGAACGACATTTTTCTTTTCCATCAATTGGAGGAAGCATGAGCTACACGCAGAAAGTTCTCGACGAGCTCAAGGCCCGCTATCCCGAGCAGCCTGAGTTCATCCAGGCCGCGACCGAGATCCTCGGCACCATTCAGCCGGCGCTCGACGCCCACCCCGAGTACGAGGAGGCCGCCCTGCTGGAGCGCCTCGTCGAGCCCGAGCGCATCGTCATGTTCCGTGTTCCCTGGGTCGACGATCAGGGCAAGGTTCAGGTCAACCGCGGCTACCGCGTCGAGTTCAACTCTGCCATTGGACCCTACAAGGGCGGCCTGCGCTTTAACCCGACGGTCACTTTGGGTATGCTCAAGTTCCTGGGCCTGGAGCAGATCCTCAAGAACAGCCTGACCACCCTTCCCATGGGCGGCGGCAAGGGCGGCTCCGACTTTGACCCCAAGGGCAAGTCCAACAACGAGATCATGCACTTCTGCCAGTCCTTCATGACCGAGCTCTATCGCCACATCGGCCCCAACACCGACGTTCCCGCCGGCGACCTGGGCGTTGGCGGCCGCGAGGTTGCTTACCTGTTCGGTCAGTACAAGCGCCTGACCAACGAGTGGACCGGCGTCCTCACCGGCAAGGGCCTCTCCTTTGGCGGCTCGCTCGCTCGTACCGAGGCCACCGGCTACGGCCTGGCCTACTTTGTGGACGAGTACCTCAAGAGCCGCGGCGACTCCTTCGAGGGCAAGAACGTCGTCATTCACGGCTCCGGTAACGTCGCCATCTACGCGGTCCAGAAGGTCGCCCAGCTCGGCGGCAAGGTGTTGGCCTGCTCCGACACCCACGGCTGGGTCGAGGATCCCGACGGCATCGACTACACCGTGCTCGAGCACGTCTACAACAAGAAGCGCTCTGGCCACGACAAGGGCGTTACGCTCGCCATGTACGTTGACGAGAAGCCCAACGCCGTGTGGCACGAGGGCGACGGCCGCGGCGTGTGGCAGCTGCCCTGCGACATCGCGCTGCCCTGCGCTCGCGAGAACACGCTGCTGCTCGAGGACGCCCAGGCGCTCGTCGCTAACGGCTGCAAGGTGGTCGGCGAGGGCGCGAACATGCCCACGACCATCGAGGCCACGAACTACTTCCAGGAGAACGGCGTCGCCTTTATGCCCGGTAAGGCTGCCAACGCCGGCGGCGTGCTCGTGTCCGGCCTGGAGATGAGCCAGAACGCCGAGCACCTGTCCTGGACCTTCGAGGAGGTCGACGGCAAGCTCGAGCAGCTCATGCGCGGCATGTTCCACAACGTGGACGACACCGCCAAGGAGTACGGCCAGGAGGGCAACTTTGTCATGGGCGCCAACATCGCCGGCTTCCTGAAGGTCGCCGACGCCATGCTCGCTCAGGGCGTCTGCTAAACCTTCGCTCGACATAACATGTGATGAGGCTCCCAGCTATCCGGCTGGGAGCCTTTTTCTATGGTGACGATGGCGGCGCCCCTCGTTTGGTACACTTAAACGTACTGGACAAGTGGAGAGATGGGGGAGAACGTGCTCAAGTTCGGTACCTACGTCCGTGTTGGAAACGCGGCCGAAGCCTATGAGCTCTTGCAGAAAAACCGCAACAACAAGATTGTGGGCGGCGGAATCTGGATGCGTCTGGGTTCGCGTCGTGTGGCGACGGCGATTGACCTTTCGGCCTGCGGACTCGATCAGATCGAGGAGACCGAGACCGAGTTTCGCATCGGTGCCATGTGCACCCTGCGCCAGCTCGAGCGTCATGCCGGGCTCAACGCGCTTGTCAACAATGTCTTTGAGTTCGCCGTCCACGATATTGTAGGCGTGCAGCTGCGCAATACCGCCACGGTGGGCGGCAGCATCTACGGCCGCTTTGGCTTCTCGGACGTTCTCTCCGCGTTCCTCGCACTCGATTCCTATGTTGAGCTGACGGGCGCCGGCCGCGTGCCGCTCGCCGAGTTCGTGCGGATGGGCTACGTGCGCGACGTGATCGAGCACGTCGTGGTCGTTAAGCACGACTACCGCGCGAGCTACGAGGCCGTGCGCAAGGCCGCGACGGACTTCCCCTCCTTAAACGTTACCGCCGCCTGGTGGGATAACACCTGGCATGTCACCGTGGGTGCCCGCCCGCTTCGCGCGACTCTGCTGCAGGGCGAGGCGTGTGGCCTGGTGAACGAGCAGCCTTCCGAGGACGAGCTGCGCGCCCTGGCCGCGTCCGTGCGTGCCCTGAGCTACGGCACCAATATGTGGGGCTCGGCCGAGTACCGCCGTCGCATCTCGGCCCCGCTCCCCGTCCAGGCCGTGCGCCGCGCCGCCGGTATTGAGCTTTCGGCCGCGCTTGCCCGCGAGCTCGAGACCGTGCAGATCCCCAAGTTCGCCACGGACGAGTATTCCTGCCGCCGCGTGCCCGGCGTCGATTCTAGCGAGGTGCGCTAATGGCTGCCAAACTCATCGATCTTTCCTTTACGCTCAACGGCCGCAAGGTCAAGGTTCAGATTGCCCCCGACACCATGCTCTTTGCACTACTGCGCGAGCAGGGGTGTGCGTCGGTGCGCTGTGCCTGCGAAACCACCAACTGCGGACTGTGCACGGTGTGGCTCGACGGCGACCCGGTGCTGAGCTGCTCCGTTCCCGCCGCCCGTGTTGAGGGCCACACCATCACCACGCTCGAGGGCCTTAAGGCCGAGTCCGAGGCGCTGGCCCGTGCGATGGCTGCCGAAGGTGC
>URYA01000149.1 GCA_900551975.1 uncultured Collinsella sp.
CGCCAGCCATTCCGTCGGCTCGCGCATGCGCCGTCGCCTGCTCGACACGCCTGAATCCGGTGTGCTCGGCCGAGTGGCGCTCGCCAACCGTCTAACTCGTGCGGTGCTCGCCTTTACGGCGCTGTTCGCCATCCTTATCGGCAACCTCACCTATGTCCAGGTCATCAAGGCCAAGGACTATCAGGACATGCCGACCAACAACCACACCATCGCCCGCTCCAAGTACATCCAGCGCGGTTCCATCATCACGTCCGACGGCGTGACGCTGGCCGAGTCGCTGCAGCAGGAGGACGGCACCTACGCCCGTTCCTACCCCAACGGCAACATGGCCGCGCACGTGGTGGGCTACGTGAGCCAGCAATACGGCACCGCCGGCATCGAGAGCGTCATGAACGATACGCTCACCGGCTCCAAGGATTACTCCAGCTGGAACAACGCCATTGCATCGCTCGCGGGGCAGACCCAGCCGGGCAATACCGCCAAGCTCACCATCGACTCGCGCATCCAGACGGCTGCCGAGCAGGCGCTCAAGGGCTTTAAGGGCGCTGTGGTGGTCATGGATCCGCGCACCGGTGCAGTCCTTGCGTGCGCGAGCTCGCCCACCTACGACAACACCAACATCGATGCACTGATGCAGTCGGGCGGCGGCGAGGACGGCTCCATGTACGACCGTGCCATGGACGCGCTGTACACCCCGGGCTCGACCTTTAAGGTCGTCACACTCTCCGCGGCGCTCGAAACCGGCACCGCCAGCCTTACCAGCACGTACCAGGCGCCCGGCTCCATGGACATCGGCAACGCGCCGGTCACCAACGACGCCAACGAAAGCTACGGCACCATCAGCCTGCAGCAGGCCTTCGCCGTGTCGTCTAACGTCGTCTTTGGCCAGGTGGCCAACGAGGTCGGCGCCAACTCGCTCGTCCAGTTTGCCAACGCCTTTGGCTACGGTCAAAAGCTGGGTCAGGACCTTACCGCCGCGGCCTCCATCATGGCCGACCCGTCGCTTATGACCGAGTGGGAAACCGCTTGGGCAGGCGCCGGCCAGCCCGTCGGCATGGACCACACACCTGGCCCGCAGACCACCGTCATGCAGAATTGCGTGATCGCTGCCGCTATCGCCAACAGCGGCGTGGTCATGGACCCGTTCTTTGTGTCACAGATACTCGCCCCGGACGGGACCGTGGTTAAGACCACGCAGTCCCGCTCGCTGGGCCAGGCTGTCAGCTCTACCACCGCCGATCAGGTCAAGCAGGCCATGCTCGCCGTCGTCCAGTCCGGTACCGGCACCGATGCCCAGATTCCGGGCGTCAAGGTTGCCGGCAAGACCGGTTCGGCCGAGATCGGCGGCACCAACGTCAACTCTATGTTTGTTGGCTTTGCACCTTACGATTCACCCACGGTTGCCATCTCGGTGGCCTTGGAGGATTACGACAAACACGACGTCAAGGCGGCCAAGATTGCCGGCATCGTCCTGACCGCGGCGCTCGCCGCACAGGGAGCGTGATGCCCATGATTAAAGCGGATACTTGGGGCACACCGCGGCCGAAGAGCTAGCGGCAACGCGCCACACGGCCCCAGCGGCCACATCGTAGGTACTACACACATCGTTGAGCGAATAATTATGTTAGGAGCAGGAATGGAACAGAGGGTCCTCGGGGGAAGATACCTCCTCAAGGATAAGGTGGGAACAGGCGGCATGGCGACCGTCTACCGTGCACAGGACCAGGTCCTCGACCGCACGGTAGCCGTCAAGATCATGCTGCCACAGTATGCTGGCGACGCAACCTTCGCCGCACGCTTTAAGCAGGAGGCCCAGGCAGCAGCCGGTCTCTCCTCCCCCTATATCGTGGGCGTCTACGATTGGGGCAAGGACGGCGACACCTATTACATCGTCATGGAGTACCTGCGCGGCACCGACCTTAAGAGCGGCATCAAGAGCCACGGCGCCCTCGACCCCAAGAAGGTCGCCCAGATCGGCTCGCAGATCAGCTCTGCGCTTTCGGTCGCCCACAAGCACGAGATCATCCACCGCGACATTAAGCCGCAGAACATCATGGTGCTGCCCGACGGCAACATCAAGGTGATGGACTTTGGCATCGCGCGTGCCAAGAACAGCCACCTCACGCAAGACAACAACGTGCTGGGAACCGCCCACTACGTCAGCCCCGAGCAGACCCGCGGTCAGGACCTCGGCCCCACCTCGGATATCTACTCGCTGGGCGTCGTGATGTACGAGTGCGCCACCGGCCGCGTTCCCTTTGACGGTGACGACGCCATCTCGGTCGCACTCAAGCAGGTCAACGAGTTGCCTATTCCGCCGAGCCAGATCAACTCCGGTGTCGACGCCGACCTTGAGCGCATAATCCTCAAGTGCATGGAGAAGGACCCGGCAAACCGCTTCCAGACCGCCGACGAGCTGCGTCAGGTGCTCAACAGCTACCTGTCGGGCCGTGCCGTCAACGTCTCGGAGCCCACGCGCATCATCGGTGCCGCCGGCGACCTGGGTGCCACCAAGACCCGTGAGCTTTCCGACTCAACGCGCGCTATGGTTCGTCCCGTCTCGGGCGTGAGCGGTCAGAATACCGCCCGTAGCGCTGTCTCGGGCTCCACGGGCTCCTACGAGGTCGAGAAGCCTAAGTCCAACAAGAACAAGATCATCGCCGCCGTGATTGCCGCCGTCGCCGTAATTGGCGTTGTAGTGGCCTTTGCCACGGGCATGTTCAGTGGCGAACAGGTCACGGTGCCCGACGTGCTGGGCAAGGACCAGGAAACCGCTATTGAGCTGATCAAGGAGGCCGGCCTTGAGGTCGGAACTGTCGACCAGAGCTATAACGACGATGTCGACGAGGGCAAGGTTGCCGAGCAGACCCCCAACGGCAACACTAAGAAGCCCAAGGGCTCCAAGGTGAACCTGGTGATCTCCAAGGGCCCCAAGCCCTCCGAGAAAGTTGAGGTTCCGCAGCTCGTCGGCCTAACCAAGGACCAGGCCGAGGCCGCGCTGGCAAGCGTGGGCCTGAAGGGCAACGCAACCGAGGAGGCCAACGAGGCCGACGAAGGCCAGGTCTTTGAGCAGGGCACTGATGCCGGCAAGGAAGTCGAGAAGGGCACGACCATCTCGTATAAGGTCTCCAGCGGTCCTGACACCACCTCCGTCCCCGATCTGACCGACATGACCGAGGCCCAGGCACGCAACGCTCTCGACATGGCCGGTTTTGGCGTCAACGTGAGCTACCAGGAGAACGATTCCGTCACCGAGGGCACCGTCATTAGCTGGAACCCCAGCGGCAAGCAGAAGCCCGGCGCCACGATCACCGTCGTCATCGCCAAGAAGTCCGGCAAGGCCAGCGTTCCGGGCAACCTGTACGGCAAGAGCATCTCCGCCGCCGTCACCGCGCTCAACAACGCCGGATTCTACAACATCGCATTCTGCGATCAGAACGGCAACCCCGTGAGTGGCAACGAAAACGCCACCGTGACGGGCGTCTCCCCCACTGGCAAGCAGTCCACCGACAGCACGATTACGCTGACGGTTTCGGTTTCTGGCTCTGGTACTGATTCAGGCGACGATTCCGGTACAAGCAACTAGCCGGCTGCTTATTATCTGCGCAGCGAACGCCGCAAACATATTCGCTCAGAAGCGCCCGCTTGCTCCCCCGGCAAGCGGGCGCTTTGCTTTATCTGAAGCAGCGAAAACCACAGCATACCTTTAAACCAGAAGAGCCCGGCACCGTGGTGGTACCGGGCTCGGCAAATCTCTGGTGCCCCCGGGCGGATTCGAACCGTCGACACCCGCTTTAGGAGAGCGGTGCTCTATCCCCTGAGCTACGGAGGCATGTTGTACTAGTGTAGCAGATTTACTGCATCGCCATACACCCCATGACCAGACTTCGAAGTTGCGGTGGAAAACTGGACCCACGATTTTAACATCGGTTCCATGGTCCGCACCGCTAATGCCTTCCAGGCCAAGCGCGTACACATTGTCGGTCCACATAAGTGGAATCGCAAGGGCGCGTTGATGACCGAACTGTACCAGCACGTCGAACACCACCCCTCCATCGCCGAACTGGTGGAAAGCTGGCATCATCGCATCGCCGGTGAAATCGCCTATGAACGAGCCAAGGCCGGTGCCGCCGCCGTCCATGCGCATGATGTGGCTGTGGATGGAGACAACAAGCACCTTCATGAGCTGCTGGCCGAAATCGATGCTTGTGATGCACGCATCAAGGAGCTTCAAGCCGCCCGCGTCATCGCCCTCGACATTATTCCCGGCGCAGTGCCGATGGAAGCCTATGCCTTCCCCAAGCGGTGCCTGCTGCTCTTCGGTGCAGAAGGCCCCGGATTGAGCGAGAAGGCCCTCGCATTGGCCGAC
>URYA01000150.1 GCA_900551975.1 uncultured Collinsella sp.
GTACGCGACCGACGATTGAACGTCAGATTGCCGCTTAGGGGCGTTTGCAGCGTCGGCTAAGAGAGATCGTCTTCGTAGGGCATCAGGTCTGCTAGGTAGCCTTTTTCCTTGAGCATCGCCTCGATCTCGTCGAGGGTCTGTTCGTCCTCCGCCGCAATGCGATGGAAGTGGTAGCCGCTCGTCACCGTTAGTAGTGGAAAGCTCTTGCCGCTCTCGATATCGTGCAGGTAGCGCTCAACATCGCGACGATTGCGAATGTCCAAGTCGGCCGTGATCTTACCGTACACGCGGTGATTGACGATCACGTTGAGCACGGCGCCACCGGCGTCGACGATACTCGTGAGCTCATCGCCTGCCTGCTCCACGCTGTGGCGAACCTTGACCAAGCGCGTGGGCACGGCGGGGCTGCTGGGGGCCTCCTGTAGTACATAGCCGCGATTGGTGGCGACGATATCGTGCCCGTCAGCGCGCAGCAGGGCGATGTCCTGCACCACGACCTGACGGCTCACGCCCACCTCGCGGGCAAGCGCACTGCCCGAGACAGGATCTTTGGCCCCCTCGAGCACGGCCATGATGGCACGGCGACGCTCGCGGGCGTCCATTATTTACCGTCCAGCAGACGCAGGTGCTTGAGCGAGAGGTCGAGAATCGGCGCAGAGTGCGTCAACGCCCCCGAACTGATAAAGTCAACACCCAGGTCGGCCAGGGCACGAATGTTGTCGGCGTCTACGTTGCCCGAGCACTCGGTCTTAGCACGACCGGCGATAAGCTCAATCGCTGCAGCCATGTCGTCGTGGGTCATGTTGTCGAGCATGATGATATCGGCACCGGCCTCCACGGCCTCGCGTACCATGTCCAGGTTCTCGCACTCAATCTCGACCGTCGTGGTAAACGATGCGTGGGCGCGTGCCATCTCAATCGCACGCGTCACACCACCGGCGGCGTCAATATGGTTGTCCTTGAGCATGACGGCCGTCGACAGGTTGTAGCGATGGTTGCTGCCACCGCCGATCTCGACTGCTGCCTTCTCGAAGACGCGCATGCCCGGCGTGGTCTTGCGCGTGTCGACAAGCACGGTCTTGGTGCCCTCGAGCGCGGCCGCCATCCGATGCGTGTAAGTAGCGATGCCGCTCATGCGCTGCAGGTAGTTGAGCGCCACGCGCTCGCCCGAAAGCAATACGCGCGCATCGCCGCGCACCTGGCCCACGTGGTCACCGGCGTGCACCTCGTCGCCGTCCGCGACATCGAACAACACGGAGCTCTGCGGATCCAGCAGCTCAAAAGTGCGAGCGAACACATCCAAGCCGGCGATGATGCCATCGGCCTTGGCGATGAGCTCAACGGTAGCGGGGCGCGCCGTAGGGCACACGCTCGCCGTACTCACGTCCTCAAACGTGATGTCCTCGCGCAGAGCCTGCAAAATCAGATCATCGACGACGAGCTTCATGGTAATGGGATTCATGGTCTACTCCTCCACGGCCTGCGTGCCGGCCGCACGGGCCAAATCATCGATTGCAAGGGTCTCGGCGCCCAGGGCGCGATGACGCCCGTCAAGCGCGGGCTCGCCCGCCTGCTCCACGGCGAGCGACTCGCCGGTGCGCATGCACCAGGCGGCACGGCGGCCCCAAACCAGGGACTCGAGCAGGCTGTTGGAAGCCAGGCGATTCTTGCCGTGAACGCCGTTGCAGGCCGTCTCGCCCGCGGCGTAGAGCTCGGGCATCGAGGTGCGGCCGTCCTTATCGACCCATACGCCACCCATAAAGTAGTGCTGCGTGGGCGTAACGGGGATGGGCTCGTCCAAGATGTCGCGGCCGTCCTCCAGGCAGCGCGCGCGAATGTTGGCAAAGTGCCCGGTCACCACATCGCGCTCGACGGGGGCAAAACTCAGCCACTCGTGCTCGGTACCGTCCTGCTTCATCTGCTCGCGAATAGCGGCAGCGACCACATCGCGCGGCTGAAGCTCGTCGGTAAAGCGCTCGCCGGCGGCGTTGAGCAAAATCGCGCCCTCGCCGCGGCAGCTCTCGCTGATCAGGAAGGTGCGACCCGGCTGCGGCGAGAACAGCCCCGTGGGGTGAATCTGCACGTAGTCCAGGTGCTCCATCTTAATGCCATGCTCCTGAGCGATGTAGCATGCATCGCCCGTGAGCTGCGGGTAGTTGGTCGAGTGGTCGTACACGCCGCCAATGCCACCCGTCGCCCAAAGCGTGTGGCGGGCATGGATCTTAAACGGCTTACCGGCATGCACGCCCTCAGCGGCATTTGCCAGCTCGTCGGCGGGACGAACCGAGTTGTCCTCGTCCACGGAAACGGCGACGACACCGACACACACCGTGACGCCGTCACGCTCGCCCGTCAGGATGTCGGTCATGGCCACGTGCTCCAAAATCTGCACGTTATCCAGCTTGCGAACGGCCTGGAGCAGCTTGGTCGTGATCTCCTTGCCCGTAATGTCGGCATGGAAGGCAATACGCGGACGGCTGTGCGCGCCCTCGCGGGTAAAGTTGAGGCTGCCGTCGGCCTTGCGCTCAAAATCCACGCCCATCGCTAGCAGGTCGTTGATGACCGAACGGCTCGAACGGATCATGATGTCGACGCTCTCGCGGCGATTCTCGTAGTGGCCGGCGTGCATGGTGTCCTCAAAGAAGGCATCGTAGTCCGAGCCCTCGGGCAGTACGCAGATACCGCCCTGCGCGAGCATCGAATCGCACTCGTCGACAGCGCCCTTGGAGAGCATGATCACGCGCGTGCTCGTCGGCAGATTGAGGGCCGCGTACAGGCCCGCCACGCCACAGCCGGCAATGACGACGTCGCACTCCATGTCGGGGTATTGTTTGGTTTCCACAGGAATCCTCTCCCTTGTAATGTGACATGCGGGACTGTCCCTCATGTCACATTGTTCTAGCGCGCTGCGTACTCGAGCATACGGTCGAGCGTGAGCTTGGCCTGGTCTGCCGCCTCGTCCGAGACGCCGATCTGCACCTCGCCCTCGCCCGTCTCCAGGCAGCGCACGAGCTTTTCGAGCGTGATGAGGTCCATGTTGACGCAGGTGGGCTGCACCGCGGGGAAGTGGAACTTCTTGCCGGTGCCCTGGCAGCGGCGCTCGAGCTCGTAGAGCACGCCGCGGACCGTCACGATAATGAACTCGCTGGCGTCGGACTCCTCGGCATACTTGATGATGCCGGCGGTGGAGCCGATGTAGTCGGCCTCGGCCAGGACGTCGGCCTTGCACTCAGGATGCGCCAGCACGAGCGCGTCGGGGTGGGCCTCCGTCGCGTCGACGATCTGCTCGACGGTGATGATGTGATGGCGCGGGCAGTAGCCGTTGTTGAGGATGACGTGCTTTTGCGGCACCTGCTCGGCTACGAAGCGTCCCAGGTTTTGGTCGGGAATGAACAGAATATGCTGCTGCGGCAGCTCGGACACGATCTTGACGGCGTTGGAGCTGGTGACGCACACGTCGCTCCAGCTCTTGATCTCGACCGTGGAGTTGACGTAGCAGACCACGGCAAGGTCGTCACCGTACTCGGCGCGCGCCGCGTCGACCGTCTCGCGCTTGACCATGTGCGCCATGGGACAGTCCGCGCCCGGCTCGGGCAGCAGCACGGTCTTGGTGGGGTTGAGCAGCTTGGCACTCTCGCCCATAAACTCCACGCCGCACAGCACGATAGTCTGCTGCGGCAGGCTCTTGGCGAGTTTTGCCAGGTAGAAACTGTCGCCGACGTAATCGGCAACGGCTTGGACCTCGGGCGCCACATAGTAGTGCGCCAGGATTACCGCGTCACGTTGGGCTTTTAGTTGCTGAATGGCCTCGACGAGCTCTGCGGGCACCAGTGCCGCGCGCTCCGTTGCCGTCGTTGCCGATGCTAGGCCGGCCGCGATATCGCGTGCAAGCTCCGATGCATCCATGTTCGCGCTCTGTGCCATCAAGGCCCCTCTCTTTTGGCGAATCTTGGGGCTTTAGTATGACACCTAGGTTTACAGCTGACAAGACAGCTGTAAACCTAGGTGTAAAGTTGAAATAAAGATTCAATCATGCGGCAGGTCCATTTTCGAACTGGCAAGCTGAGGACAGCCGAAAATGGACCCGCCCCATGATTCGGGCAGCCCGTTTTGTCCTGGACCAAGGGGCAGTGGTCAAAAAGGGCCAAATATGAGTACTGTCACCAAATTAGTAGCATCGATTTTCCGGTCCAGAGCAGCAAAATCGCCTTGTTTGGAGCCCGATCGCGACTCTGAAGAACGAAAATCGATGCACTTTTGGCCTCTGGCACCGATTTTTGAGGCCATTTGGCTGCCACCAAACTGGTAACAGTACTCATATTTGGCCTTTTTTGACCACGGGTCCTCTTGTTGA
>URYA01000151.1 GCA_900551975.1 uncultured Collinsella sp.
CGAAGACACCCTCGGCACCCAGCTGCATCATCAGCGCAGCATCGGCGGGGGTCGCTACGCCGCCAGCGGCAAAGTTCACGACGGGAAGCTTACCCGTGGCATGGACCTCGCGCACCAGCTCGACCGGAACCTGCAGTTGCTTGGCTGCCTCAAAGAGCTCATCGTCGCGCAGGGCAACTACGTCGCGGATCTGCTTTTGGATCTTGCGCATGTGACGCACGGCCTGAACGACGTCGCCCGTACCCGGCTCACCCTTGGTGCGAATCATCGTGGCGCCCTCGGCAACACGGCGCAACGCCTCGCCCAGGTCGCGGGCACCGCAGACAAACGGGACGTCAAACTGGGTCTTGTCGATGTGATAGACGTCATCGGCAGGGGAGAGAACCTCGGACTCGTCGATGTAATCGATCTCGATGGCTTGCAGGACCTGCGCCTCGACGATGTGACCGATGCGGCACTTGGCCATGACGGGGATGGAGACGGCCTCCTGGATGCCCTTGATCATCTTGGGGTCGCTCATGCGCGAGACGCCGCCTGCGGCTCGGATGTCGGCCGGAATGCGCTCGAGTGCCATGACGGCGCAGGCGCCCGCCTCCTCGGCGATGCGTGCCTGCTCGGGCGTGGTGACGTCCATGATGACGCCGCCCTTGAGCATCTGCGCGAGTTCGCGATTGAGTTTGACGCGATCGGCCTTGCTGGTCTGTTCTGCCATGGTTGCTCCCTTGGTTGGCATGTGCATTGCTTGACGGAACATCCTATCGGGGGGCTGGATATGGCAAAATACTCAGTTTTCGAGATAATAATAAGGTCAGCCTAATACCAGATTGAACGGCTCGATAAGGTCAGGTGGCAAACTCATGCTTGACTACAATTTGGAAAAACGTGGCGAGGCATCGCTTTATGAGTATGTTTACCAGCAAATTCGAGATGATATTGTTGCTGGACGTATTGCGGCGGGGGAGCATCTTCCGTCTAAGCGCGCCTTTGCCAGTCATCTGGGAATCAGCGTCATTACCATCGAGAATGCATATAGCCAGTTACTTGCCGAGGGCTATATTTGCTCAATGCCGCGTCGTGGCTACTACGCTTGCGAGCTTCCGGACGCACCGGTTTTGGCTTCGGCTGCGGAGGGCATCGACCGAGATGCCGCCTCTGCGGGTCCCAGCGCGCATGATGTCAACGGACAGGTCGAGCTGTTCGATGCACTTTCTCCTTCCGCTTTGGAGGCGGCGCGGCTTTGGCAAAGCGCACTACGGGCGACGCTGGCATCCGAAGATGAGCGCGAAATCTTTTCGCCCGCACCGGCGCAGGGCACCGCTCGGCTGCGACGCGCAATTGCTCACCATCTGCGTGGGACAAGGGGCATGAATGTCGACCCCAACAACATTGTTATCGGTGCAGGCGCCCAGCTGCTCGATACCATGTTGGTTCAGTTGCTTGGAGCCGACAAGGTGTATGCCGTTGAGGACCCGGGCTATTTGCGTCTGACGCGTATCTATCAGGCTATGGGCTGCAAAGTTCGACATATCCCGTTGGATGACGAGGGCGTGGACTTGGGCACTCTGCAGAAAAGCGGGACCGATGTCCTTCACCTGATGCCGTCCCATCAGTATCCCACCGGTCTTGTGACGAGCATTGCGCGTCGCTATGCGCTGCTGAGCTGGGCCGCCGAGCGACCAGGTCGATATCTCATCGAAGATGACTTTGATTGTGAGTTTCGCCTTGCCGGGAAGCCGATTCCCGCGCTCGCATCGATCGATGCCGCCCAGTCGGTTGTCTACACCAACACGTTTTCGAAGAGCCTTTCATCGGCGTTGCGTTTGGCGTATATGGTGTTGCCCGATGAGCTAATGGAGCGGTTTAGGCGCAACCTTGGTTTCTACGCCTCGTCGGTGAGCTCTGTTGACCAGGTCGCTTTGGCGCGTTTGCTGGAATCGGGTGATTACGAGCGACATGTGAACCGCGTGCGCGTTCGTGCTCGCGAGGCGCGTGATGGCCTGACGTCGCTTGTGCGGAAGACGTTTCCGGCAGGGGAGGTCTCGATTGAACATGCGGACGCGGGCCTTTACTGCACCGTTGCCCTGTCCGAGGACGGAGCGGGGAAGAGTTTCGCGAAGGCTCTTGCTGACGCTCGTATTTCCTATGTCAACATCGCCGATTGCCTGTGGACGGGTGATCGGGCATCGACTAAGAATGCTCCATCTCGCGTCCTCATACAATACGACGACCTGAGCCCTCAGTCGCTCATCGCTCTTCAAGAGCAGCTGCAATAAGCCCACGAAAAAGGCCCGAACCATGCGGTCCGGGCCTCATCGAGCTAGAGGTTATGTCTCAGGCGGTTGGCTTAGCCAAAGTAGCGCTTGAGCAGGCCGGCGAAAGCCTTGCCGTGGCGGGCCTCGTCGCGGGCCATCTCGTGCACGGTGTCGTGGATGGCATCGAGGCCAGCGGCCTTGGCGCGCTTGGCAAGATCGGTCTTGCCGGCGGTGGCGCCGTTCTCGGCCTCAACGCGCATCTCGAGGTTCTTCTTGGTGGAGTCGGTCACGACCTCGCCCAGGAGCTCGGCGAACTTGGCGGCGTGCTCGGCCTCCTCGTGGGCAGCCTTCTCCCAGTACAGGCCAATCTCGGGGTAGCCCTCGCGATGAGCGACGCGAGCCATGGCCAGGTACATACCGACCTCAGAGCACTCGCCCTCAAAGTTGGCGCGCAGGTCGGCAACGATGTCCTCGGAGACGCCCTCCATCTTGGCGACGCCCACGACGTGCTCGGCAGCCCACTCGAGCTGGCCCTCCTCCTGCTTCAGGAAACGAGAACCGGGAACGCCGCACTGGGGGCACTTGAAGTCCTCGGGCAGCTGGTCGCCGTCGAACTCTTCCACATAACCGCAAACGGGGCAAACAAACTTCATGATTCGATCCTTTCGATCGATGGCGATTGTGCGCTCGTCCGGTCCCGTAAGGGCCCTCTCCGGACGTGCGTCTTGACGAGTTCTATTATCCATAAATGCAACCAAATGTGAAGCCTATTAGGAATGATTTTTAATAAAACAATTTTGAGATATGAAGATGTTGATTGATTAACGATTGGCAGGCCGTCTTTGACCACCGCTGAGTACAATCGGTCGAGCAAATGTTGACCAATCAACAAATGAGGGAGTTTCCTTTATGCATCTAGCCCGCCGCGCCTGGTGCCGAACGTATCAAACGGTTTTTCGCATTGCATTGCCGATCCTGCCCTATACCGAGCCGCGCATTTTGGAGCATGCCGAGGATGTGCCCGCGGTGCTTCAAAAGCGCTCGATCCAGAAGGTCCTTATCGTGACGGACCCTGGTATTGCACGTTTGGGGCTCACGGCATCACTCGAGCGTGCGCTTACGGCTCAGGGGGTTGGCGTTGCGGTCTATGCCAAAACATCAGCGAACCCCACGGTTTCAAACGTGGAAGAAGCGGCGTCCCTGTATCGAGAGAACGCCTGCCAGGCCATTATCGGTTTTGGCGGAGGATCGGCCATGGACTGCGCCAAGGGCGTGGGGGCGCGCATTGCGCAGCCAAACAAGCCCATCAACAAGATGTGCGGCCTGCTGCGGATTCATCGTCGCCTGCCGCTGCTCATCGCCGTTCCCACCACGGCAGGCACGGGAAGCGAAGTCACGCTCGCGGCGGTTATCACCGATGACGAGACGCACTACAAGTACCCCATTAACGACTTTGTGCTTATTCCGCGCTTTGCGGTGCACGACCCCGAGTTTACGCGCGGTCTGCCCGCCTCCATTACGGGGCAGACGGGCATGGATGCCCTGACGCATGCCGTTGAGGCCTTTATCGGGCGAAGCACCACGCCCTATACGCGTAAGATGGCGCGACAGGCGGTGCAGCTTATCCACGACAATTTGCTCGAGGCCTATGAGCATGGTGACGACATGCGCGCTCGTCGCAATATGCTTTCGGCGGCGTATAAGGCGGGCGTTGCGTTTACCCGCTCCTATGTCGGATATGTGCATGCCATCGCGCACAGTCTGGGCGGCCGATACGGAATTCCGCACGGTTTGGCCAACGCGATCATCCTGCCGCACATGCTTCGCGCTTATGGTGACGCCGCCGCCCCCAAGCTTGCCGATCTTGCTCGCATGGCGGGCATTGCGCCGGCTACCGCGCAGGATAGTCTTGCGGCCGAGGCCTTTATCGATTGGGTCGACCGCATGAACGAGGCCCTGGGAATCCCCAAATATGTCTTGGGCATTCGCCGCTCCGACATTCCCGAGATGGCGGCGCAT
>URYA01000152.1 GCA_900551975.1 uncultured Collinsella sp.
CGATATCCTCGATACGCCGGTGTCCCCCGAGCTTCTGCCGCCCACGGGCGACGGCGAGATTGCGCAGAAGACCGAGGATTTGGTGGGCCCGTACGAGCTGCACGACTACTTCCTCTACTACCTGCTGCGTTTTGGCTTTGAGCCGGGCAAGATCTACCGCATGGCGCTCAAGAGCTTCGAGGGCGTCTACGACGCCAAGACCGTCCACACGTGGCTACGTACGTTCTACCGTCGCTTCTTTGCCCAGCAGTTTAAGCGCAGCTGTCTGCCCGATGGTCCCAAGGTGGGCTCGGTGACGCTCAGCCCGCGCGGCGATTGGCGTATGCCGAGTGACGCCAGCTCGCGTCTGTGGCTTGCGCAGATCGACGCGCTCAATCCAGTTGACTAAGGTTGGCTAAATTGAACCAATACGGGGGTTGCAAGCGTTACACTTTTGCAATCTGATGGCCCGTATCGCGCGGCGCTCTTGTCGGAGCGCCGCGTTTTTTATATCGAAAGGTGGCACCATGCAGGCATCGCAGCGTCTCGACCGCTTTGGCGCGGAGGTCTTCGCCTCGCTCAACAACAAGCTTCTCGCGCTGAAGGCTCAGGGCAAGACCATTTACAACATGAGCGTGGGCACGCCCGACTTTAAGCCGTACGACCATGTGGTCGAGGCGCTCACGCAGGCAGCCCAAGATCCCGAGATGTGGAAGTATGCCCTGCGCGACCTGCCCGAACTCAAGCAGGCCGTGTGCGATTACTATGAGCGTCGCTTTGGCGTTTCGGGCATTACGCCGTCTATGGTGCAGTCGTGCAACGGCACGCAGGAGGGGGTGGGCCATTTGGGCCTTGCCCTGCTCGATCCGGGTGACACCATTTTGGTTCCCGATCCGTGCTACCCGGTCTTTGAGGCGGGTGCCAAGATCGCCGATGCCAAGCTCGAATACTATCCGCTGGTTGCCGAGCACAATTACCTGCCCTATGTGGCGGGTATCGATCCCGAGGTTGCCGATCGTGCCAAGTACATGATCGTGTCGCTGCCCGCGAACCCGGTCGGCTCGGTGGGCACGCCCGAGGTCTACGAGGAGATTATCGCCTTTGCCCGCGAGCATGATCTGTTGATCGTCCATGATAACGCGTACTCCGACATCGTGTTTGACGGCGAGCCCGGCGGCAGCTTCTTGCAGTATCCCGGCGCGCTCGAGGTGGGCGTTGAGTTCTTCTCGCTCTCCAAGTCGTTTAACCTCACCGGTGCCCGCATCGGCTTTTTGGTCGGTCGCGAGGATGTGGTCTCTGCCTTTGCCAAGCTGCGCGGCCAGATCGACTTTGGTATGTTCTTCCCGATTCAGAAGGCCGCCATCGCGTGCCTGAACGGTCCGCGCGATGAGGTCGAGGCGCAGCGTCTGAAGTACCAGGAACGCCGCGATGCCCTGTGCGACGGTCTTGAGGGCCTGGGCTGGGAGCGTCCCAACGCGCATGGCTCTATGTTTGTGTGGGCCAAGCTTCCCGGTGGTCGCACCGATTCCATGGCGTTTTGCGAGGAGCTCATGGAGAAGGCCGGCGTTGTGGTGACGCCGGGCGCGAGCTTTGGCCCTTCGGGCGAGGGGCACGTGCGCATGGCGCTGGTCCTGCCGCCCGATCAGATCGCTTTGGCTGTCGAGGCCATTCGCGAGGCGGGCCTGTATTAGAAACCTATTTCGACTCGTCAATAGCTCGAAACCGATTTCGTGCAGTTATTTTACGAATTCTGCAAACAATTTCGGTAAACGGTCGATTTTTGGCTGCGAATAGGAGCATAATCAAAGTCCCGATTGGATGTATTGGGATTACGGCAAGCCGCTCGGGTCGTTCCCGGGCGGCTTGTTTGTGGAGAGAGATGGGAGTTTCTAATGGTTAACGAGAAGAAGGTCGCTATTGTCGGCTGCGGCTTCGTCGGTTCGTCTTCGGCGTTCGCTCTGATGCAGAGCGGTCTGTTCTCCGAGATGGTCCTCATCGACGTGGACAAGAACCGCGCCGAGGGTGAGGCTCTGGATATCGCGCACGGCATGACGTTTGCCGAGCCGATGAAGATCTACGCCGGCGATTATTCCGATGTCGCCGACGCCGCCATGATCGTCGTCACCGCTGGCGCTGCCCAGAAGCCCGGTGAGACCCGCCTGGACCTGGTCAACAAGAACGTAAACATCTTTAAGTCCATTATCCCCGAGATTAAGAAGTCCGGCTTCGACGGCATTCTGCTAATCGTCTCCAACCCGGTCGATGTTCTGACCTACGCTGCCATCAAGATGTCCGGCCTGCCCGAGGGCCACGTCATCGGTTCCGGCACCGTGCTCGACACTGGCCGTCTGCAGCAGATGCTTGGTGCCCACGTCGAGGTTGACCCGCGCGATGTCCAGGCCTATGTCATGGGCGAGCACGGCGACTCCGAGTTTGTCGCTTGGTCCAGCGCTCAGGTTGCTGGCGTTCCGCTGAACACCTTCTGCGAGCTTCACGGTCATCTGGAGCATGAGGCTGCCGAGAAGCGTATCGCCGAGGACGTCAAGAACTCCGCCTACACCATCATCGAGAAGAAGCACGCCACCTACTATGGCGTTGCCATGGCCGTCAAGCGCATCTGCACTGCCGTCATGCGCGATGAGCAGACCGTTCTGCCTGTCTCCTCGCTCATGGTGGGCGAGTATGGCCTGTCCGATCTGGCCATCTCCATGCCGACGGTCGTTGGCCGCGATGGCGTTGTCTGCCGCGTACCCGTGCCGCTGAACGATGACGAGCAGCATGAGCTCACCGCCTCCGCCAAGGCCCTCAAGGACATCATCGACAGCGTCGACTTCTCCTGCTAAATGCGGCTCGTTTAAGCAACAGGCTACAACGAAGGCGTCCGGGCCCATGTGACCCGGACGCCTTTTTGATGCATTGGGAACAGGTTGCTTTGCATCAATCTTCGATGCGCCTGGGGCGGACTCGACCGCTATACTGGTTCGTGCCAAAAGCGATCTAGAACGGAATGCCGTATATGAAAATCAATCACGCGATTCTGCATATCCTGGACTTTGACTCTGCCGTCAACGTCATGAGCCAGCGCGAGCTGGATATCGAAAGCCGTACCGTGCGCAGTTTTGTGACCACGCATCTGCGCCGCGCACGTACCTCGGCCGACAATAAGCGCGCCACGTTTGCGGAGAACTCTGCGTTTGGCGGCGAGCTCAAGGGCTATTTCTTTGGTGAGCGTGAGTTCGTGGACTTGTCTCAGCAGATTGCGGAGTTCATCTCTTCCGAACTCACCAAGGCCGAGAAAGCCGAGTCCACTGACGTGCTTGTGGCGGACTTTGACGATGATGAAGATGCTCGCTGGTTTGCCGTGATGCTGCTGGGCTCCAAGCAGGCATTCATGCACGAGGTGGGTCGCGAAGAGGGCGAGGTTCGTAACGACATCGCGCGCCACTACGCCATTTTGCCAAACCCCTCGCAAAAGGTGCCGAGCTATGCCATCGTGCGTGCAAGCACCATGGAGATCGGCTACGTGGACAAGAAGCGCAAGATTGCCGGCGAGGACCGTATGCTTATTCCCGATGGCCTGCTGCAGTGCGACACGGGGGTTTCGGGTAAGGAGGTCATCGACACGGTGACGCGCGTGGTCGAGGAGGTCGCCGAGGAGCACGGCGCCAACACGGCCGTAGCGCTCGCCAAGGTCAAAGCCGCCGTTGCCGAGAAGGTTGAAGACAACGAGGAGCTGCCGCCTTGGGATATCGTCGATGAGGTCTTTGAGGACGAGCCGGTCATCAAGGAGAGCGTGCGTGCGGTGCTGACCGAGGAGAAGGTGCCCGAGCGCGTGCCCATGGAGCGCAAGCAAGTCGAGCGCGCGGCCGTACGCAATCACAAGATTCGTACCGACACGGGCATCGAGATCAGCTTTCCGGCCGAGATGGGTTCAAACTCCGAGTACATCGAGTTCGTCAACGAGCCCAACGGCCTCATCTCTATCGAGCTCAAGAACATCGGAAGTATTGAGAATCGATAAGCTGTGCTTGGACGTTGCAGAAAAACAAAGGCCGAAGCCCTTCGGGACTTCGGCCTTTTTTGTTTTCGGCTTGGTTGCTGACATTGCGCCGCAGGTTGGGCATACGTCAGCGAAAACGCGGTTTGTCAAAACCGCGTAACTATTAAAGTTGACGTAAGCCCTCTTCCAGGCCGGTCTTGCTGTCGGTCTTCTCGTCGCGCATCTTGATGACGCGGGCGGGGACACCGGCCACGACAGCGCCGGCGGGGACGTCCTCGACGCACACGGCA
>URYA01000153.1 GCA_900551975.1 uncultured Collinsella sp.
ATGCATTGTCTCGGAGGGCAAGGTGCCTGCTGTCGTGGGCACCGGCGAGGTTCCCGTTTTTGCCATTATCGCGCCCGAACTGCTGGAGGGCATCGGGTCTCCTCTGCGTGAGTTACTCGGTAGCGTCTGCGCCGCGGCCTAATATTTGCCATAAAAGGACGGGTTATTTTTGGTTGGTAAAGCGTTTGACCTGCCAAAATAAGCCTGTCCCTTTTTGATCGGTTGCCGTTTGGGGGCCGATTGGCAACGCTCGCTGATTATAGTCTTGACCTGCGCTAGAATAGTGGCATCTGAATGTCCGGGCGCATGGAGGCGTGCGCCCGTATGCTGAGGAGGACTCTATGGCAACTGTTGCCGCACCTATCGATGCTACGTCGACTGCCGCTTGGAAGGCGCTCGAGGCTCATCAGGAGAAGCTCGAGGCCGATGGTATCGACCTCAAGGCCTGGTTCGCCGCCGATGCCGAGCGCGTGAACAAGCTGAGCTTTGACGCCGGTGACCTGCACTTCGATCTGTCGAAGAACCTGGTGACCGATGAGACCGTCAAGCTGCTGTGCGATCTTGCCCGCGAGGTGAAGCTCGAGGAGCGCCGTGACGCCATGTTCTCCGGCGAGCACATCAACACCACCGAGGACCGCGCCGTCCTGCACACCGCGCTTCGCCGCCCCGCAACCGAGAGGGGCCAGCTCATCGTCGACGGCCAGGATGTCGTCGCCGACGTGCACGAGGTCCTCGACCGCATGTACGCCTTCGCCGAGCGCGTGCGCTCCGGTGAGTGGAAGGGCGTTACCGGCAAGAAGATCGAGCACCTGGTGTCCATCGGCATCGGCGGCTCCGATCTGGGCCCGGTCATGGCTTACGAGGCTCTGCGTCCCTATGCCGACGCCGGTATCGACTGCCGCTATATCTCCAACATCGACCCCAACGACCAGGCCGAGAAGCTTAAGGGTCTGGATCCCGAGACCACGCTCGTGATCATCGTCTCCAAGACCTTCACCACGCTCGAGACCCTCACCAACGCCCGCGAGGTCAAGACCTGGATGCTCGAGCAGCTCAAGGCTCAGGGCGCCATCGATGGCTCCGATGAGCAGAACGCCGAGGCCGTGGCAAAGCACTTCGTCGCCGTTTCCACCGCACTCGAGAAGGTTGAGGCCTTCGGTATCGACCCCGCCAACGCCTTCGGCTTCTGGAACTGGGTCGGCGGCCGCTACTCCGTCGACTCCGCCGTGGGCCTATCGCTGATCGTCGTGCTCGGCCCCGAGCGCTTCCAGCAGTTCCTCGAGGGCTTCCACGCCATCGACGAGTACTTCTGCAATACTCCGCTCGAGAATAACGCCGTCGCGCTGATGGGCCTGCTCAACGTCTGGTACGTCAATTTCTTCGGCTCCAAGAGCCACGCCGTGCTTCCGTACTGCCAGTACCTGCACCGTTTCCCGGCCTACCTGCAGCAGCTCACCATGGAGTCCAACGGCAAGCATGTCCGCTGGGACGGCAGCGCTGTGACCTCCGATACCGGTGAGATCTTCTGGGGCGAGCCCGGCACCAACGGCCAGCATGCCTTCTACCAGCTGCTGCACCAGGGCACCGTGGTGGTTCCGGCCGATTTCATCGCCTTCGCCAATACCGCAAACCCTGCGACCGACAGCGGTCAGGACGTGCATGAGCTGTTCCTGGGCAACTTCCTGGCCCAGACCAAGGCGCTCGCCTTTGGCAAGACTGCCGACGAGGTTCGTGCCGAGGGCACGCCCGAGCAGATCGTCCCGGCCCGTTGCTTTGAGGGCAACCGCCCGACGACCTCGATCTTCGGCGACACGTTGACCCCGTTCGCACTCGGCGAGCTCATCGCCCTGTACGAGCACATCACGTTTGTCGAGGGCACGGTCTGGGGCATCGACTCCTACGACCAGTGGGGCGTCGAGCTGGGCAAGCAGCTTGCCAAGCAGATTACCCCGGCCTTCCACGACGACGCCGCCAAGGCCGAGCAGGACGCTTCGACCCAGGCGCTCATCGAGTTCTACCGCGCGCATCGCAAGTAGTCGCTGCTGTTAACGCATCGCGCCTTATAGTCAGGGGCCCGTATCCGTTGGGATGCGGGCCCCTTTGCTTTGCCGTGGCCCCGGGGCGCACGGCCTTTAAGGATCTTCGCCGGAGCGTCGCGTGCTGCGAGGGCCCTGCGTCTAGAGCTCGGCCTCCGCATGGCCTCGTTGCGCCTCGGGCAGCTCCCCGTAGAGCGGATGGTCTTCGAGCCTAAAGCGCTCGACCTGTTCGGGAGTGTGGCCGCGCACAAAGAGCCACGAGCGATCGATCGGCGTCGCCATGAGCGTGCTGGGCAGTGCGTCGGCGCGGTCGGAAAACACCCGGGCGCTCTCGGGATCCTGGAACGCCAGCACCAGATGCGTATCGCAGTTGCCCATGATGGAGCGTGCGCGTGCCTCGCCATAGAGCGCATCGAGCTGGTTGGTCGACTGCAGCAGCAGCGTTGCCCAGATGTTGCGGCTTCGGATAATCGAGAGCACGTTGTCGATCTGGGGGATCTGCAGATTTGCGAAGTCATCGAGCATAAAGCGCACGGGCACGGGCAGGCTGCCGTCGGGCTGCCTATCGGCTTCGCGAATGAGGCCCATAAATGCCTGTGTAATAAAGAGGCCGGTCAGCGGATCGAGATTGCGGTCAATATCGCTCACGGTTACAAACAGGGCGCAGGGGGTGTGTCCCATGGAAGCGAAGTCCACCTGATGGCACTCACGATAGAGCTGTGCCGCACCGTCGAATCCCAGACACATGACCTTTTCGGCAAGGATGCCGACGATGCTCGCGTGCATGCGCTCGGCATTTTGCGTAATGGCGTAGCGCCGCCATAGCGAGAGGGCATAGCTTTGGGGGTCGGTCGTGATCAGATCGTCAAACAATCGGGCTGTGGCACCGTCCTGCAGGTGCTCGATCAGCTTGATGACCGAGCTGATCGTCTGCTCGTCGGCGGGTAGCTGTTCGGTGACGTAGGCGATAAGACACGACAGCAGGTTTGCCGCCGCATGATCCCAAAAAGGCTGGTTGTTGTCCTCGATGGGGCAGATGGCCTTTGCCACCGAGAGGATGTCCTGCTGGTTGGGCCTGCCGTTCGCCTTGCGGCGAATGTGCCTCAGGGGGTTGTAGCCGCAGCGCTCGATGCCGGGAGTAAGGGCCGGGACGGTGTTGAGGTCGGCGAAGTTGAGACATTGCACGCGGTAACCGTGGGCTGCCAGCACGGGTCCCACTTCGCGACAGAGCGTGCCTTTGGTGTCGAGCACGATGTAGCTTGCGTTCATTTGCAGCAGGTTGGGCTTGAGGACGTTTCGGGTCTTGCCGGCTCCCGAGGGGCCGATCGCAAGTGCGTTGTTGTTGAGCCCCGTTTGGCGGGTGTCGCAGGAAAGCGTTCGATCCTTGGCGAGGATGGTGGACGATGCGGACTCAGATGCGGCGAGGCGGCTGGCGAGGTTAGACATGGGCGACCTCCTTGGTGGTCGAGAGGATTTCGTGGGCAAAGCCGAGCTCGACGGCGCGCTCGGCCGAAAGGTAGGTGTCTTTTGCAGTGAGGGACTGGATGCGCTTGGGCGTGAGGCCGCTGCGGTCCGAGAGGATTTGCGTGAGGGTCTTGCGGGTCTGCATGAGACGCCGGCTGGTTTCCTGCAACGCAAGTGCCGAGCCGCCTGCCCCCTGGGGGATCAGCGGGTCGTGAATCATGAGCTCTGCATGGGGCGCCATACGGCGATCGTCGCCGCCCATAAAGATCACGGCGCCCATGGACGCGGCGAATTCCAGGCAGACGGTGCGGATGGGGCACGATGCGAGGCGCATGGCGTCATAAATCGCAAGACCCGATCGCACGCTTCCGCCGGCGCTGGCGACAAATATGGTGATGGGGCGGCTGGGGTCGGTGGCATCGAGCAGGCGGATTTGCTGGCATAGGTCGTGGGCCATCGGGGTTTCGATGTCTCCCATGACGGAGAGCTCGCGACGGGCGAGCATCTCATCGTAAATGCTGGTGAGCGTGATGCCTCGGGCGGATTCACGCATGGTGAGGGGGCTGATGATGGGGGAATGATTGGTGTCCATGAGGACTCCTTTCTGTTGGTTGTGTTGTGGGATAGGATTGTTGCCCGCGGAGGGGCTGGCGAGCTACAGGGTTCGTCCGAGCCTGAGATCGAGCTCGGTTGTGGGGCAGGTTGCCTGTTCGTGCGGCTCGCAAGCGCCAAGGGCTCCAAAGCGATAGAGCGTTGCGGCGGGCGTGG
>URYA01000154.1 GCA_900551975.1 uncultured Collinsella sp.
AGCTGCGGCTGCGGCCTTCTCTGCCTCGACGAAGGCCTTGGGCTTGCGACCGCGACGGTGCGGGCGCAAAGCCGGATCGACAACGGGAACTTCGCTGGCCTCGACAGGCGCAGCGGGCTCAACAGGCGATGTGCCCTCCCCTGCCGCGGAACGGACCGAAGCCTCAGCGAGCTCGGGGGTTACCTGATCGGCAACCTGCTCGGCCTTAGCAGCCGTGCGACGGCGTGGGCGCGGTACCGGCTCGGTTGGCTGGTCGGCGACAGGGGTCTCGGTGGCGGCAGGCGTCTCGGGCACAGACGGAGCTGCAAGCTCGGTCAGAGCCGCGGCCTCACGCTCGGCAGCACGACGGCGGGCGCGCACCACCTGAGCCTCGCTAATCTGCGCCAACGCACGTGCCTGCGCGACCTCATCGGAAATCGGCGCAGAGGAGTCAGCTGCAACGGTGCGCTTGGCGCGCGTCGTGCGCGTGGTACGGCGCTTGGGCTTGGTGACCTCCTCGCCGTCAGCAGCAGACTTGGCCGTGCGGCGCGTGCGCTTGGACTTTGCCGGAGCAGCCTCCTCACCAGTTGCAGGCACGGCCTTCTCAGCCGTTGCAGGCGTAGGCGTCGAAGCAGCCTTAGGCGTCTCAGGAGCCGAGGCTTGCGCGGGCGCCGCGACCTGGTCCGACGCAACCGGTGCAGCGGGAGCGGCCTGCGTCGTCGTTATTTCGTTTTCTTGCTGTTGATCAGACACAGTGTTTGCTCAACTTTCTTTTCAAGCCCTGTGATCACATGCTCCCTGCATAAACCTTCAGGGCGGCTAAACAGTCTAGTTCCGTTCAAAACAACGAACATCATTGATCTGTATCGAGATGATTGCGTCAACTACGCAGCGCTAGTGTAACACAACCGCCGCCACCTGCAACTTAGTCATCGGGGACGTTCATAAACGACTAGTCAAAAGGGACACTCTTTGGTTTACCACCCACAAATCAGACTGCCTCCACCAAAACTATGGCGGTTTACTACGACGAATCGCTCAACCGCGACCACTCCGAAACATATTGAACTAAAACCGCAGGTAGATGCCTTGCGCTTTTTTGCGAAAAGCCGGCGTGGTTGGAAATTCTCAATTCATCGTAGTAAACCGGCATAGTTTCGTATTTCCAGCAGTTCCAAATTCGTCAATACGTCGGCATTTGCGAAAAAAGCCCGACCTCCGTGGGAGATCGGGCTTATAGGGCCCAGTTAAAGCAAACCTACACGGTCAAATGACCCGCAGGTTACATCTGCTCGGGCGCGGAAACGCCAACGAGGGTGAGCACCAGGGCGAGCGTCACGCGGACAGCGTCGCAAGCGGCCAGACGGGCACGCGAAAGCTCGGGGTCGACGGGACGACCCTCGCTCGGCAGCACCTGGCAGGCAGCGTAGAAGCTGTGGAAGTCACCGGCGAGTTCCTCGGCAAAGTGGGTCAGACGGAACGGAGCGCGATCACGAGCGCAGCTGGCGATCAGGTCGGTGAGCTCGTTGAGCTTGCGCGAAAGGGCGAGCTCGGTCGGGTCGGTCAACAGCGAGTAATCGACGTTCTCGCCGATGGCCTTGGCGGCAACGGCCTTCATGCCCATCTCGTCGGCCTGCTCGGCGGTAACGTCGGCGGCACGGCGCAGGATGGAGCACACGCGGGCGTGAGCGTACTGCACGTAGTACACCGGGTTGGAGTTGTCGCGCTTCTTAACGGCCTCGATGTCGAAGTCGACCATCTGGTTAGAGCTCTTGGAGATGAGCGTGTAGCGAGCGGCGTCGGAGCCAACCTCGTCGACGAGCTCCTGCAGGGTCACCATGGTGCCCTTGCGCTTGGACATACGGACGGGCTTGCCGTTGCGCAGCAGGTTGACGAGCTGGCCCAGCAGAACCTCAAACTTGCCGGGGTAACCCAGAGCGTCGCAGACGCAGCGGACGCGCTCGATGTAGCCGTGGTGGTCGGCGCCCCAGATGTCGATGACGTGGTCGACGCGCTGGAACTTATCCCAGTGATAGGCAACGTCGGAGGCGAAGTAGGTGTACTCGCCGTCGGACTTGATCAGGACGCGGTCCTTGTCATCGCCCAGGTCGGTGGAGCGGAACCACAGGGCGCCGTCCTTGGTGTAGAGGTAGCCCATCTTGTCGAGCTTCTCAAAAGCGCGGTCGACGGCAGAGGTGCCGGCGGTCTCGCCCTCGGTGTCCTTCACGTACAGCGAACGCTCGGAGTACCAACGATCGAAGTCACAATTGACGGCGTGGCAGAGGTCGCGCATGTTGTCGACCATCTTCACGTAGCCGCGCTCGCGGAAGCTCTCCATGCGCTCCTGCGGATCGGCGTTGACCCACTTATCGCCGTCGGTGCGCCAGAACTCGGCGGCCTCGTCGATGATGTAGTCGCCGCCGTAGGAGTCCTTGCCCAAGGTCTCGGCAAAGTTGTCCTGATACGGATGGGTCTCAGGGTGTTCGTCGTTCTCGTCGGCAACAAAGGCGTCGCGGTCGGCGATCAGCAGCTTGTGAGCCTCGTCGATATCCACGCCCTGCTTGGCGATGATGTCGGCAAGCTGCATATAGCGCGTGCTGATGGAGTTGCCGAAGGTGTTCATCTGAGAGCCGTGGTCGTTGATGTAGAACTCACGCTGGATGTCGTAACCGGCGTGGTCCATAACACGGCAGAGCGAGTCGCCCAGCGCGGCCCAGCGGCCGTGGCCGATGTGCATGGGGCCGACGGGGTTGGCGGAGACGAACTCGACCTGGGTCTTCAGGCCACCACCGACGTTGGACTTAGCGAAGTCCATGCCCTTCTCGCGAGCCTCGCCAAAGATGGCATTCTTGACGGCGACGGAGAGGTAGAAGTTGATGAAGCCGGGGCCTGCGATCTCGACCTTCTCGATCGCGGGGTCCTCGGGCATATGGGCAACGATGGCCTCGGCGATCTTACGCGGGGCGCAGTGGGCCAGCTTGGCGGACTTCAGGGCCATGGTGGAGGTCCACTCGCCATGAGAAGTGTCAGCCGGTCGCTCGATGGCGCAATCGTCAAGTTCAAATGCGGAAAGGTCGCCGGCCTCCTGGGCCGCAGCAAGCGCAGCGCGTACCAGCTCTTCAATCTTCTCGGGCATAGGTCCTCCTTGTGTTAAAGCCCCCGAGCTCTTGGTCACTCGTAGGGCAAAAGCCAGAGTTTGTAGCACTCTATCACAAGCGGTAGCTACTGTCGCAGGGTAAAGCTAATAGATATTGCATATGCACAAAATTGACTACAGCTTGTATGGAGTCACTCAAAGATGCCAGTCTGCCTGCAAATTATGCACGCGTTGAAAATGCATAAAGGTGTGAATGAGCTGCGTCTGTTATCGAATACTCTTACCTATCGGAGTTGTGTGCTTTTCCTGCATAAAGTAAGGGTTTGCGCACGTCAGCGTGTTATTCTAGTCATACGTAAATTCGTATAAGTTGGAGGTAGCATGTTCTCAATCGGTCAACACGTCATTCATCCGGGCCAGGGAGTCTGCACCGTCGTCGGTTTTAGGGACGACACGCCGCAGCCCATGCTGCTGCTCGAGACCAAGCAGGGACATGCGCAGACGATCCTCATGTACCCCGTGGCGCAGGCCGACCGTTTGCACGCCGCTATCTCGCAGCAAGATGCCGAGCACCTGCTGAGCCACTACGACGAGCTAGAGTGCGACACCTTTACCGAGCGCAACAGCTCACTTGAGGAGACGCACTTTAAGCAGCAGCTCAAGCTGGGCGCGCCCGAGACGGTCCGCGTGGCAAAGACCATGATGCACCGCATTCGCCAGGCCGAGGAAGCTGATAAAAAGCCCAGCTCCTACTACATGCGCGTACTCAAGGAAGCCAAGCGCCGCTCCATCGAGGAGTTCGCTGTGGCCTTGGGCGTCACCGAGGAGGACGCCGAAGCCCGCCTAGCCCAAGCCGCCCTCAACTAACCCATCCGCGCCAAAAACCACCACAAAGGGGACAGGCACCTTTGTGGTGGTTTTCTTGTTCTAGTAGTATTCATTCTTATCGATACCCACGAGCACAAGGAGTCTCCTATGGCAGAGCCGCTTACCGCCGGAATCACCCGCGACCGCGCGTTTGAACTGCTTAACGAGCACAACAAAGACCCGTTCCACATCACCCATGGCGAGACGGTCGAGGGCACCATGCGCTACTTTGCGCGCGAGTTCGACCCCGAGAACGAGGAGT